>JAKAPB010000237.1 GCA_021823045.1 Actinomycetes bacterium
CCGATCTCATCTTCGCCGAGGAGACATTTGGGACAAAGGGTGCCTACAAAACGGTCGCCAAAGCCCTCGGTGACTTAGAAGAGTCATTTCTGCTTATGGGATGTGACTCTGATAGTCAGCGCTTCGCCGTAGAGTTTTCATCGCAACTTGGTGGAAAGATTTTGACCAATGCCTACACCTTCGACGGAACTTCAATCGTGGTTGCCAAGGGTAATCGAAGTCGAATGGAGGCCCAAGCGATCGAATACCCCTCGGTAGCGATCTTCAACCCCTCCCCGATCGCCACTAGTCGGACCTACTCTTCGGCCGGCAAGCAGCTTGCCTATGAATCGGCGGAGGAAGAGGTCATTGCGATAGCCAGCCCCAAGTCAGACGCCCCAGCCGAGTTGTCCGATGCACCCTTTGTCCTTTGCGCGGGTGGAGGGGTATCCGATCTTGCCACCTGGAACGAACTCACCGACCTAGCCGGACTGCTCGGAGCGACCCTAGGGGCCACCAGGGTACTTACTGATCGCGGTTGGGCCCCGAATGAGTTACAGATAGGCGCTACCGGTCAGGGGATTAGCCCGAAGGTCTATTTCACATTTGGGGTCTCGGGGGCCACACAACACTTATCAAATGTAGAAATACCCGACAAGGTCATATCGGTCAACACAGATCCAGCCTGTCCAATGATCGCAGTGTCATCGCTCGCAGTCATATCAGACGCAGCATCGGTAGCAGTAGAGCTACTCCGCTTGATCAAGGAGGATGACAACGCCAAGTAGCTATGACGTCGTAGTCGTCGGTGCCGGACCAGCCGGGTCGGCTGCAGCACTCGCCGCAAAGAGATGCGGCGCTAGTGTACTTTTGATCGAACGCGGCCCCTTCCCGGGTTCCAAAAACGTCTACGGGGGAGTCGTATACCCCCGTATCCTTGGCGAAATCATACCGAAGTGGAAGGAGTCGGTTCCGGTAGAGAGGTGGATAACGAGGCGATCGACGATGATAATGTCAGAAAACTCCTCGCTCACCGTAGCGGTCGACAGCGAGAAGTGGAATAAGGAGACCCCTAACGGAATTACGACACTCAGGTCAAATTTCGATCGCTGGCTAGCCCAAAACGCCGTTGCCGGGGGGGTCGACCTCGTCTGCTCCACCTTGGCTACAGGGCTCATATGCCAAAATGGAAGTGACAAACCTTCAACGGCCAACCGTGTAATCGGGGTTAGAACCGACCGGGGGGACGGAGACGTCCTTGCCAAGGTGGTCATCCTCGCCGACGGCGTCAACTCATTGCTGGCAAAATCGGCCGGTATGTATCCCAATTTTGCAATTGATCACCTTACCTTGGGTGTAAAAGAGGTCCTATACCTCGGTAGGGAGCGTATCGAAGAGCGATTCTGCCTCGAGGGCGACGACGGGTGCGATCTAGAGATCATGGGGTGTACCGACGACATAGCCGGGGGTGGGTTCCTCTACACAAACCAGGACACCGTCTCACTGGGCGTTGTGCTTTCTATTGGAGACTTGGCTACCCACCACACGAGGCCGGAGATGCTGATCGATCGGCTTAAATCCCACCCGAGCCTCGCCGGACTGCTAAAAGGGGGTACCCTGAAAGAGTACAGCGCCCATATGATACCCGAGGTAGTAATCGGGAATTGGCCCCAACTCTCCCTACCCGGCGTGCTTGTCGCGGGCGACGCCGCTGGCAGTTGTCTAGCTTCGGGGCTTTGGTTAGAAGGGGTCAATATGGCCATCGGGTCTGGAATCGCAGCGGGGAGATTCGCAGCAAATGCCGCCAAGGATCTCGAATCCACAAAGTGGAGTGGCTATGACCAGTCGATCAAAGAGAGCTTCGTCGGAAAAAATCATCGAAGGTTTCAAAGGGCACCAGAACTTGTGATGTCCGACTCTCTGCAGCGCATTTATCCGAAGCTCGCAAACAACATTGCATCATCTATATTTACAGTCACAGACCCGATAGCCAAAAAAGGGGTCCTCCAGACGGTCAGGTCCATAATGGCGGATTCCGATATTTCTGCTACCAAATTGGCCCTAGACGCCTTGAAGATATGGAGGGCATTTCGGTGAAAGGGAGTCTGGTCGATATAGAAAACGAGTACTTCAACTCCCAAGGGACACCCTGGCCGATAAGAGGCGGTCCCGAAGTGTCCAAGCGCCTAGATGCGACGCACTTCAACGTCGAAACGAAGGCGCATATCGTCATCGACACTCAGGTGTGCAATGGGTGTCAATCGAGACCGTGCCTCTGGGCGTGCCCCGCAGAACTCTTCATCGCAAAGGCTGATGGCGGAATTCTCTTCAACTACGAGAACTGCTTCGAATGCGGGACATGCTATGTGGTTTGCGAAGGGGGAGCAATTAACTGGAACTACCCTTCGGGTGGGTATGGAGTTATCTTCTACCTTGGATGACCTGACCACACCGTTTGTTAGGGAGCTGAAGGGGAGATGTATTGTCGTCGTCATCTCCAAAGCGGAGCGCGGAGATGACGACGACGGGGCAACTGACGGGGCAACGGCCGGGGCAACGGCCGGCACCGACCGGGGTCCGAATACTTCGGAGACCGCTGCCTTATATTTTGCAAGGAAATTAGCCGACGACCTCGGTCTGGTCGTCGTTGCCACCAGTTACAGCCCGAGAGGTTCGACCTTTTCGCTCTTGGAATCCATCGACCTCGGTGCCGATTACGCAATTAGCATTCCGGTCCAATCTGGCGTCTCGATGGTAGAAGCTACTTCGGCGCTAATCGAAAATCTAGCTGGCAGGATCGTCCTGTTTGGACTTTCACCAATCGAGCCACTCGGGTCGACCAATGCCATTGAGTTAGCGGTAAGGCTTAAACTTCCCCTGATTCCCTCTGCACTATGGATAGAGACTCAAGGTCGAATGCTCTATGACGGGATCATAGCCAAAACACGCTGCTTCAATAGCAACTATCAGGAACTAGCTATAAAGGATCGAGCGGTTGTCTGTATTGAAGCTACTAAACCGGCCCCAATGAGGTCTTCGCTTCCACGGGTGCTTACACAAGGTGAGCGCTTATTTGAATTTAACTACTCTCCTAAAAACCGACCAGTTACAAGGGATTGCGGATCAACGAGGGCGCTTCCGTTCAAGTTCCCACCGGGATACCTGGACCCTCCGGAGGGAAAAAGTGAGTTTGACAAATTATCTTCAATTCTCCGAGTGAACGAACTCCGGCATCAAGGTGAAGTAATTGACACCGATTCGGCTTCGGCGGCCAGACTAATCTTAGAGAGGCTCAGGGAGTGGGGGGTCTACAATTTATGACCGCACAACTTGCCCAGATGACCGCCCGAGACGCTAAGAGCTCCCTATCCAATCGGGTCTTGGTCATCCCACTAGGGTCCACCGAGCAGCACGGACCGCACCTCCCCCTCGCAACCGACACCACGATAACATCGAAGATAACCCAGAGCCTGATAGACCTACGCCCTTCGCAGACGATACTCGCACCAATGATTCCATTCGGCTGTTCAGGGGAGCATTCCGCAATTGCCGGAACCCTCTCGGTCAGCACCCAGGCCTTGGTTCTCTACCTCGTGGAGTTGGTGAGATCGTGCGAATTCAATCAGGCGATAGCGATAGTTTCCGCTCACGGTGGTAACGCATTACCGATCCTCAATGCACATCGAATCCTCGAGGGTGAAGGCCGCGAGGTAATGGCCTGGATTCCGACCGTCGACGCCCTAATAAACGCAGCGGAGCGTCACCAAGCTCCTTTGAGTTTTCGTGGTCTTTGGCAACCCGACCTACACGCCGGGAGGACCGAAACTTCCATAATGCTCGCCCTAGACCCGAGTTCAGTAAATCTCCAGGCTGCACGGGCCGGCTCATTAGAGGACCCGGTGAAATTGATCGAAATGATGAAGACCGGAGGGATCGAGTCGGTCTCGAAAAACGGCGTGATCGGCGACCCGACAGGATCGTCAGCCGAGGAGGGTCTGCTCATTCTCTCCGCCTTCGCAGAAGACCTGATCAGCAATTTTGACAAGTTCTACAAAAAGGTTACTTCTTGAAATGGTAAGGCAAAATGGACCAAAAAAGGTAGCTATCATCTCTGGCGCAGCGCGAGGAATCGGCAGGGCGGTAGCATCGGAACTCGCCGGTTGTGGCTGGGGGGTGGTGGGAATCGATATCTGCAGAGATATCCCGGAGGTTCCCTACTCGCTCGCAACAAGGCAAGACCTCGAGTCGTTATCGAAGCTAGACGGAGTTGTGACAATTGAATCTGACGTCCGAGATCCATTAGCCTGCACACAAGCCGTCCAATTAGCCGAGTCCGTAGGTGAGCTAACTGCGGTTATTGCGGCAGCTGGGGTAATGATCGGCGGGAACCCCGCTTGGAGATCGGA
>JAKAPB010000238.1 GCA_021823045.1 Actinomycetes bacterium
AAAGTTCCTGAACTCTCCTAAAGAGGCCCTCTTCAAAAAGGTCGGCTATTACGAAGTAAAAGAGTCTGCCGCTGGGGAGTCCCAAGAGGTTGAAGTGGCCTTCCAATGGAATACCGCATACAACGAGGGCCTTCACAGTTACGCCAATGGAATCTCAACCCAAGAGGGCGGCATGCACGCAGAGGGCTTCAAAAAAGCCCTCACTAATGTCATCAACCGCTACGGCCGGGCCAAGAACCTGATCAAAGAGAAAGACGACAACCTAAGCGGAGAGGACGTCAGGGAAGGAATGACGGCAATCGTCGCCGTCAAGTTGACCAACCCGCAGTTTGAAGGGCAGACAAAGACCAAGTTAGGAAATCCTTCGATCAGATCCCTCGTCGAGAGGGCCACCAACGACAAGCTCTCCGAATGGCTCGAGGAGAACCCCAAAGAGGCAACTCAGATAGTCCAGAAGGCAATCCTCGCTTCCCAAGCACGACTAGCAGCACGAAAGGCCCGTGACCTCACTAGGAGAAAGTCAGCTCTCGAAGGGGCTGGTCTTCCCGGAAAGTTAGTGGACTGTTCTTCCCGTAATGCTTCGGAATCGGAGATTTTTATCGTAGAAGGAAACAGCGCCGGTGGATCGGCGAAGGAGGCGAGGGACCCAAGGACCCAAGCGATCCTTCCGATTCGAGGAAAGATCCTAAATGTGGAACGTTCCAGAGTGGACAAGATGCTTGGGAATCTAGAGATACAAGCTTTAGTAAGCGCTATTGGAGCGGGAATCGGCGACGAGTTCGATGTCTCAAAGATCAGATATCACAAGGTGATCATCCTCGCAGACGCCGACGTCGACGGATCGCACATCAGAACTCTCCTGTTGACCTTCTTCTTTAGACAGATGATGCCAATGGTCGAAGCTGGGAATATCTATGTGGCACAGCCGCCGCTCTATTCAACGGTGACCGGTAAGGACAAGACCTACCTCAAAGACGACGCGGCTAAGCGGAGATTTTTGGAGGACCACCCGAATCACTCCAAAGAGTTTCAGCGCCTAAAGGGACTTGGGGAGATGGACTTTGACGAACTCAGAGATACCACGATGGACAGGCAGAAGCGTTCTTTGCTGCAGGTCAGTGTCGAGCAGGCCGACCTAGCCGACAAGATCTGCTCAGTTTTGATGGGTGAAGACGTCGAACAGCGAAAGCGCTTTATCCAAACTCATGCAAAAGACGTCAGATTCCTAGACGTCTAATAAAACCGAAATTCGATAGAAAAACCGCTGTTACCCGAGATTAGGTAGTTGAGGAAGGTAGAAGTTGGCTCCAGATGCCCCAATAACCCTCTTTCCAGAGGATGTTGAACCCATAGAGATCCAAGACGAGATGGAACGCTCGTTCATCGAGTATTCGATGTCGGTCATCGTCTCGAGGGCCCTGCCAGACGCTAGGGACGGACTGAAGCCGGTTCACAGGAGGATTCTCTACTCTATGTTCGCCGAAGGTCTTCGGCCAGAACGACCCTATGTGAAATGCTCTAAGGTCGTTGGAGACGTGATGGGTAAGTTTCACCCCCATGGCGACGCAGCGATCTACGATGCCCTCGCCAGGATGGTACAGGACTTCAGCTTGCGGCACCCGCTAATCGATGGACACGGGAATTTCGGCTCACCAGATCCATCTTTAGGACCGGCGGCGGCACGCTACACCGAGTGCAAGCTCGCCGCTATCTCGATGGAGCTAATGGCGGGAATCGATGAGAATACGGTAGATTTTGAGCCAAACTACGACGGGACGGAGAACCAGCCGACCGTGCTGCCGTCGAGATTTCCAAATCTCCTGGTCAACGGGTCCCAAGGTATTGCGGTAGGAATGGCCACCAACATTCCTCCACACAACCTCAAAGAGGTAATCGACGCCACTGTCTATCTGATCGACAATCCCGAAGCTACACCCGAGAGATTGATGGATTTCGTCAAGGGCCCAGACTTCCCGACCGGCGCCCAGATCCTCGGCAGGAGTGGAATCAGGGACGCCTATCTCACGGGAAGGGGTTCGGTTAAGCTCCGGGCGGTAGCGGAGATCGAAGAGATCAAAGGCAGTTCGAGAATAGTAATAAGCGAGCTTCCCTACCAGACTTCAGTAGAACAGATATCCAAGAAGATCGACGAGTTAGTAAAAGACAAAATTGTCGATGGGATTAGGGATGTCCAGGATGACTCGGCGGGGCGGAAAGTCAGGCTGGTGGTAGAGCTTAAAAGGGATGCAAACGCCCTCGTTGTGCTGAACAATCTCTACAAGCACACACCGCTACAGACGAGCTTCGGAGTCAATACCTTGGCGCTGGTGGACGGCATTCCGCGGGTGCTAAATCTATCTCAAGCACTAACCGCCTACGTCGATCACCAGATCGAAGTGGTTACGAGGCGGTCCGAATATCGACTAAAAAAGGCGAAGGACCGTGCGCATATAGTCGAAGGACTGCTCAGCTGTATCGACAGGCTCGACGCGGTCATTCAGCTCATTCGTTCTTCAGACGACCGTGGCGCAGCGAGAGTCGGCTTGATGTCCACACCATTTTCCTTCTCGGAGATCCAGGCCAACCACATCTTAGATATGACATTGGGCAGACTGACGAGGCTCGGCCGTTCGGAACTAGAGGCCGAGTTTGAGCAGCTACAAAAGACCATTTCAGAGCTTGAAGAGATCCTTGGGGATCCAATAAAACTCAGGGCGGTGCTAAAAGAAGAACTTACTGCGATCAAAGAGAAGTTCTCTGAGGCCCGAAGGACCCAAATTGTCGCCGATCCCGGGGCATTTGAGCAAGAGGATCTTATCGAGGACGAACCGGTCGTGGTAATGCTAACGAGGTCGGGCTATATCAAGTCCGTATCTGACAATAGCTTCAAGACACAGGGGCGCGGTGGGCGCGGGGTCATGGGGGCCAAGGTAAAAGAGGAAGACCTCGTGGCGCATGTTATTCAGACGACGACACATGCCTACTTGCTCGTCTTTACTTCTAAAGGCAAGGTATATCGAATTAGGGCGCATGAGATACCGATGTTCGAGAGGAGTGCACGGGGGACAGCGATTGTAAATCTTTTAGCCCTCGAATCCGAGGAATCGGTAGCTGCGATACTCGATACCCGTAGCTTCCCTGAGGATAGCGATCTCGTCTTTGTCACCTCATCAGGATTGGTAAAGAGGACCGCTATCGGCGAATACGACAAGTCTCGCAAGGAAGGGCTTATTGCTATCGGTCTTCGAGAGAGTGACGAGCTAGTTAAGGTCATTATCGCCAAATCGGGAGACGAATTAGCGATGTTCTCCAAGGGCGGAATGGGAATTCGTTTCAGCATCGACGACGTCCGGGCTACCGGGAGAAACTCTATGGGAGTTCGAGGCATGCGTCTCAAGCCCACCGATGTGGTGGTTTCTGCTGAGGTAGTTGGGCCAGGAGACCACGTTCTCTTTGTCACCTCCAAGGGATTTGGAAAGAGGACAAAAGTTTCGGCATTCCCCCAGCAAGGCAGGGGAGGAGCTGGGGTTAGGGCAATGAGAGCTACCGAGCAGAGGGGGACTCTGGTTGCCGCTTTAGTCGTAAGCGCTGAAGAGGAAATCCTGGTTGTTACGTCTCAAGCTGTTACGATTCGTCTTAGTGCATCGGAGATCTCAATTCAAGGGAGAGACGCGACAGGGGTGAAGACGATCAACCTAGGTCCCGATCAAGAGGTCTCCGCAGTAGCCCTGACTCCGGCGCATAACGACGACGGAGCCTAAAAGAGGTATCCTGTTTGAGGTGTCTAAGCCAACGCTTATGCTTTGTGGGGTCTAATTGTCCATTGACGAAAAAGAGACAGAGGTAGAATTTTGGGGGCAAAGGATCCTTTGGAATTCTCGACGACTGGTGGAGACCATTAAGTGAAGGTAAGCGCTAAGAAAACGGGTTCGGCGTCCCGTCCTAAGGCTCCGCCGGGAGGCGGTGGATTTCAGAGGATCAATGTTGTTGGCTTGAGCGCGGTTTCGGTGTTCAAGGTATTTTTGATCTTCTACTCCTTGATGGCATCTGTATTTGTGGTTGCAGGAATAGTGATTTGGAACCTGGCGGCCGCAGCCGGTTTGACTCATAAGCTGAATCATTTGATAGAGTCCCTCACTGGATCGACCAACTATGCGATACACGGAGTTCAAGTATTGGTGATAGGTGTCGGATTTCTAGTGGTGCTGGTGGCGGTTTCCTCGGTCGTTACGGCAATAGCAGCCAGAATCTTTAACTTTGTTGCTGAACTTGTGGGCGGTATTGGCCTAAATATACGTTCAGGGGCATCAAAAGCGACTTAGGGCGGCTAGTCTCACTTATCCGCAGGGGGCTATAGCTCAGTCGGTTAGAGCGCAGCACT
>JAKAPB010000239.1 GCA_021823045.1 Actinomycetes bacterium
ACGACTTGTTTGCGTCGGAGAACTTCCATCGACCCATGTGGTGTGAGCAAGCGACCACACCTGGACGGATCCCTTGGGTAATCCAAACTTTTGCGACGAAGTATCCAATTTCGGAATTCACCCTTACGAGGTCGGTCTCTTTGATCGACAACCTTTTTGCGTCGATTGGATTGATCCAAACGGGGTTGGTATGGGCAATTTCATCGAGCCATTTTGAATTGGCGGAGCGAGTGTGGATCTGAACCGGCAGGCGAAAAGTCGAGATCAGAACCATCTGATCTCCCTCAAGGCTGTCGGGATGGATATGGCTCTTTATGTAATTCGGGATCGCCTGATCTTTCCATCCCCATTCGGCGAGGGTTTTGGAGTAGAACTCCAGCTTTCCAGATGGAGTGGGGAAGCCTCGTCGAATCTCCCCGTCAACTACGATGCCGACCGGCCTTTTCCCGTCAGGGTCTGGATCCGGATCCCCGGTGGGGACAATGTTTGTCGATAATGGTTTTTCCGCCTTGGTGTAGACCCTTCCCAATTGGCTTACCGAGGTCTCAATCAACTCCTTGTCGGGTACTAATTCTGCGAATATCTGGCCCACTTTGGTCGTGATCTCAAATGCCCCGTGGCTTTGCATGTACCCAAGTGGTGTAGTTCCTTCCTTCCTTGCTCGATCCGGCAGACCGGGTACCGAGTTCTCGAAGATGTATTCGTAATACTCCTCAACGGTTAGCTTTGTATTTGGATTCTTCTTCGATTCGTGGTACTGCCTGATTCCGAGCGAACCGTCAGGGTCAATCCTCCAGGAGAGTTCGATCCAGAATTCATTTTCTTCCCAAACCTCCCCTGGGTTGGTCTCCCTGGAGTCGCGTACTTCTGCTCCCTGACTGTTGGCGTAGGTGCGAAGTACCGGTTGCCGGAAGGCAACCCACTGACCGTCATACTGCTCATATGAGGCGAGGTCGTGCCTCTCAGAGGAGTGGCCCATCGGCAAGACATAATCCGCAAAGTAGGAGGTTTCATTCCAGGTAGGGGTCAGAGCCACGTAGCAGCCGACCTTGGACTCGTCTAAGAGCATGTCGATCCACGCCATGCCGTCTGGGTTGGTCCAGACCGGGTTATAAACCCTTGTGAAATAGACGTCCATACTTCCGCGACCTTGGCCGACTAGGTGCGGCAGAAGAAAACTCATTTCATTCATCGAGAGCGGATAGTCGGATGGCCAGGAGAGTTCGTTCCAAACGTCTGGGTGAGGGGGGGTATAGATCGGTTTGGGAACATACTTGTTCCAGGCATTTGGGTATGTTCCACCTTCGCTGGCAATCGCCCCGAGTAGGGCATTGATCAAAAGCAGGGTCCGTGAGATCTGCCATCCTCCAAGGTTGCCAGCTGCGGCCGAACGCCAGATGTGACTCGCAAATTTCGCACCTGCGCTTGCCACGATCTCTGCCACCTCGACCAGAACCTTTTCGTCAATACGTGATTCAGAAGCTGCGTACTCGAAGGTATAGGGGGCGTAGGTCTCCTTGAGCAAAGAAATGAAACTTTCGAAATCCTGCGGGAGATCCGCTCGCTCGCTTGCTAGCCACTCCTGCCAGTTCCACCACTTCCTAACGAACTCCCGGTCGAAGAGACCATTTTGGATTAGGTAGTTGGCGATCGCCAAGTGGATCGCCGCCTCGCTCCCTGGATAGGGTGACAGCCAATAGTCGGCGTGGGTGGCGGTGTTGGAGAGTCGAGTGTCCAACACGATTAACTTAGCACCACGCTCCCTGGCCTGGGTAATTCGCTGAGCGTGTGGGTTGAAGTAGTGGCCGGTTTCCAGGTGAGCACTAACCAGAAAAATTACCTTGGCGTTAGCAAAATCGGCACTTGGCCGATCCATGCCAGTCCAATAGTGCCAGCCAGCCCTTCCGGCGGAGGAGCATACGTTGGTGTGGGAGTTGTGGCCATCCACCCCCCACGATGCGAACACCCTTTCGGTGAAGCCATCCTCGCCTGGTCGACCTATGTGACAAACGATCTTGTCTTTGCGTCCAGCGGTAATTGAGCTTCGAAGTTTGGCCGCTATTTCATCGAGAGCGGTATCCCAGCTGATCTTCTCCCACTTGTTCTCCCCTCGGCCAGCAGCCCTCTTGAGAGGAAAGAGAATTCGATCCGGGTCGGTAATTTGGTTGATGGTAGCCGGGCCTTTGGCGCAGTTTTTTCCCCTTGAACCTGGGTGTTCCGGGTTACCTTCGAACTTTGTAACCTGGTTGGTATCCTTGTCGACGTAGGCCAATAATCCGCAAGCGGATTCGCAGTTGAAGCAGGTGGTCGGGATTAGGGCGTAGCGGCGCTCCTTCTTTGTCGGCCAAGCCCTGGAGTCGAGTTCCATCCAGTCGCCCCAGCGCTCAAATGGCGGATGGGAGGCTAAGTGTATCCCAGAGGGGCCCTGGTAAAAGGTTTCACCGCGCTTCTCGGTCGCCTCCTTGGCCGCCGATACCCTTTCTGCGGTGCTTTTTAGTCGGGACGATAAGTTCAATTTCTGATTTTCCTTGTCTTTCATGGCCTACCCCTTATGCCAATGGAACTGACTGTCCCGCCTGGATATACGCATGCTCATACCCAAGTATGCCGATCGCCGCAATCACCATCAGGCTTACCCCGCCTAACGGGGCAAAGATGCCGAGCGCTGTGAGCGCCATGCCTATCCAGAAGGGGCGGCGGAATTTTCCCCTCGTCATGTTCCACACAGCAGCTTTAGCATGCGAGGTGGGGTGTGCCATGGTGGTTTCTCCTAGCACGAGCAGCAGGTGGAGTACCACGAGGGCGGCCCCGGTCCTTAGGAGGAAGCCCTCTCCGACCTTCCCATCGACGAGGGCTAACACGCCAAAACCGACCAGTAGGCATTGAACTAGTAGGTGTGGAAGCCGAAGTGGACTTTGCCATAGGTCTCTGGCCCTTGCTTGCGCAAAGAGAAAGGCGGTATAGGTTGCGGTCATGGCTGAGACAACAAAGAGAAGTCCCCCAATAACCCCCCGTAAAACCGTCGAGGAGGCCAACTCCCCTTGCAGTAGCCAAGCGAGGGTCAGGGCCCCATCGAGGCCGAGCAGGATTCCCCCTTTGACAAGCCAGGATTCGAAACGGGCCTTGGTAAATAGGAAGATGAACCTTTCCGGCCTCTTCAGGTCCGCTATTAGTAAGAGCCCAGTTATCGCCAAGGCAAAAAGCGCAACCAGCGGGGCAAGAAACACCGATCCGTTAGATCCAGATGGAATTTTGTTCGCTAGTATCGCTAGGCCGAGACCCATCGTCGTACCCGTGGCAATTCCTTTAGTCCAGGTGTATGCGCTCACACGCACTCCCCAGGGGACCGAATGGGAAACGTCATAGGCAAGTTTTGCCTCCACTGAGTGGTTGGTGTGGTCTCCGAAATCATGTCCTGAGTTGATTAAATGCGGGTCTTGATTCATCTGTGACCACATAAAGACGTCACCTTCAGGCCTGCTTGCTGCGAGTGGATCCAGGGTGGCTTCGTGTGCCCCTTTATAGAAGAGCTTCGGTCTAGTCGATTTTTCACCCCTTCTGACCTTGACCGGCTCGCGATGGATTATCGCCGACACCTTGTCGGTTGGGTTTTTGAGGTTGCCGATCAAAATCGCCTCGGTAGGACAGACCGAAACACAGGCCGGTTCCAATCCGACGTCGATCCGATGGGCGCAGAAGTTGCATTTTTCCGCCGTGTGATCGTCGGGATTGATAAAAATAGCGTCGTAAGGACATGCGGCCATGCAGGCTTTGCATCCTATGCAGTTTGCTTTATCGAAATCTACGATTCCGTCTGACCGCTGATACATCGCTCCCGTTGGACATATTGCGACACAGGGTGGGTTGAGGCACTGGTTGCACCTCGTGACTTGGAAGTTCCTCCTTACCTGGGGGAAGACTCCCACGTCGACCGCCTTGACGTAGGTGCGGTTTACGCCGATTGGCACCGAATTTTCTGACTTACACGCCACCGAGCAGGCGTGACAGCCGATGCACTTCGTCTGGTCTATCAGTTTGACCCAAGTAACCTCGGATTCACTCAATGCCACCTTTGGCAAAACTCCCCCTAGGCCGACTAATTGAAATCGTATTTTCAGTTCTATCTACTGGCGTAAGCCACGACTCCGCTCGTAGCTCGATTTCTCCCACTAACGATCTTGCTAACAAATAATACGACTGCAATTTCCCTGCGGTACTTAGCAGCTTCCTTTGGGGTTATAGGGATAGACTATGGCGTGGCCCTGTATCCCTTAGTCCCGTCCCTGGAGGGACTTGAAATATTTGTCGCAGTGGTAGAGCTCGGAAGCCTTTCTAAGGCGGCTTCCCTCTATGGCATCTCCCAACCGTCGGCGAGTGA
>JAKAPB010000240.1 GCA_021823045.1 Actinomycetes bacterium
ACCACTACCTCACCGCTCCCCAATGCAACTACCGGCGGTCCATACTCTGATGAGCTAACTGCGAGTGGTGGAACCTCACCCTACTCCTGGTCTTCGAGCGGATTACCAAGCTGGCTCACTTTGAGCGCGGGTGGCGTTCTGTCAGGAACGGTTCCACAGGCCGGTACCACCTATACCTTCACTGTATCAGTCACTGACTCTGGCTATCCAGCGCAGTCGACGAATGCGAACCTCAGTCTTACCTCTACGGCCGCTAGTTCATCTAATAACTGGAATGCGGTAACGGCCGTCGAGGATTCTAATGGCATGTTAACTGATGCTTTGGCGGTTGGCCAGGCCGGCGCGATCGAGAGGTATAGCTCTTCGACAAACAGCTGGACATCGATTTCATCGGGAACTTCCTATGATCTGTTTGCGGTCACTTCCAGCGGAAGTAACGTTTGGGCCGTTGGTGACGGTGGGACAATTCTGAAATCAACCGACAGCGGCAAGACCTGGTCATCGCAGTCGGTCCCATCGCAGCTTTCACAGATCTGCAATCCTTACCCAAGCTGCAACTACCTCCAGGGAATAGCCTTCTCAGATCAGAACAATGGAATCATCGTCGGGACGAATAAGACGATCTTGACTACCTCTGATGGCGGTTCAATCTGGAACTATGTGCAAGGTCAGCAACCTTACACGCCAACCCAGAGCGGAAATTACAGCCTAAATGGGGTCGTCTTTGACTCGAATGGCGACGCATATGCCGTCGGTACAAACTCGGGAACGGGAACCGATGCGACAATCCTCTATCGACCATCCGGCAGTACTTCTTGGACCACCGAGAACAGCAACGTCGGATCTGGATATGGCTTAAGAACCATAGGCTATGTAGCACCATATGTCATTGCTGCGGGCCAGGGTGGAACGATTGTTGTCTTAGATACAGCTTCTACTAGCCCGACCTGGACGATTCAAAATGATCCAATCTCAAATTCCTCATCGATCACCCTAAACAGCATCGGCGCCGGAGGATACTGCTTGGATGGCGGAACTGGTCTGTGCGTAGCGATCGCTGGACAGGGAGGAAATCTAGTAGGACTCGGTTCTGGTGGATCTAATGGATCTTTAAACTTTGTCTCCCTTACATCTGGAACTGCAAATGACCTAGCTGGCGTAGCGGTTGTAGGGGCAGGAAGTTATCATTACATAGCGGTCGGATACAACGACACGAAGGTCTTCGTAGCCGCCTATTGAGGCCAAAGGCCAGCGTGATAATGATATGGTGAAGCAGGCCGCTCCATCAGTGCGCGAGCAGCATACCGCCCCTGCAGGTAAAAAAGGCAGTTATCGCGATTCTACTGAGGGCCGCGCGGTGGCCCGAACTCGCCTGTTCGTCGAAATGCGGGTCGTGTTCTGCACGGCTCGACCACGAGATCAGAAAGGCTAGATTGCTCGGCGATCTGCTCTTGAAAGATCCCTGGCAACGACGCACAACTTCACAGACATTGTAAAGATATATTTCTGATAGGCTAGCGATCAATAAGTCGGTCGCGATTCAACCTCGCCGTATAGGATCCAAAGATGGATCGCTTGACAGCAAGCGCTGTCGTGGGGTAGGTCGGCTCTGTCGCGATACCGGCTGGTCTAGGGTAACCTTTGATAAGTGGGGGAAATGGTGGATTATTTGGCAGAGCCAAAGCAGTTAGCGTCCTGGTCTACGGATGCGGCTTCTGAGATTATCAATCGCCATCTGGGCGAGCGCGGTCCGTTGCTCGAAATCCTCAACGATCTACAACGGACATTCGGTTACATCCACGAGGATGCAATTTCCCTGGTTGCTGACAAGCTAAACCTGTCCCAGGCGGAAGTCTATGGCGTGGTTACCTTCTATAAGGATCTCAAAACAGAGCCGACGGGGACTTTTGTCGTGAAGATCTGCAAGGCCGAATCTTGCCAGTCCTTAGGAGCCGAGAAGCTTGCACAAGCCGCCGAAGAAATCTTCCAAACCAAAATCGGCTCCACCAACCAAGACCGATCGGTAACTCTAGAAGAGGTCTTTTGTTTAGGCAATTGCGCCCTCTCACCGACGATGATGGTAGGCGAGAGGCTCCTTGGCCGAATGGACATTGAACGGATAACGGAACTCTCCCAAGAGATCAAAGGTGGGACCCTATGACTAGGAGGATTAGAGTCTATGTGCCCAAAGATTCAGCGGCCAGATCCGTAGGAGCTGATCGGGTAGTCCAAGCAATAGCCCAGCAAGCGAAGGCCAGGCATTTAGAACTAGATCTGATCAGAAACGGTTCTAGGGGAATGTTTTGGCTCGAGCCCCTCGTCGAAGTGGAGACACCCGCTGGTCGAACCGCCTATGGTCCAGTGACCCTATCAGACGTAGAGGGTCTTTTTGATTCTGGTTTTCTTGAAGGCAAGGAACACCGGCTCTCTTTGGGCTTAACAGAACTCATCCCCTACCTCGCAGGCCAGAAGCGCATCACCTTTGCCAAGATGGGACATATCGACCCTTTGTCTACCCAAGACTATTTAGCAAACGGCGGATTGAGCGGACTCAAAGCCGCGCTCACAATGAGTCCAGAAGAGATCGTCGTCGCAGTTACCCGTTCGGGCATTCGGGGACGAGGCGGAGCTGGATTTCCCACTGGAATTAAGTGGCGGACCGTTCTCGAATCCAACTCAGATCAGAAGTTCGTATGTTGCAATGCAGATGAAGGTGATAGTGGGACATATGCCGACCGAATGCTAATGGAGGGTGACCCGTTTTTGCTGATAGAGGCGATGGTGATAGCCGGTATCGCCGTCGGCGCCGATGAGGGTTACATATACGTTCGCTCGGAGTACCCCGATGCCATTGCTACATTGAGGTCTGCCATAGAAATAGCCTACGAGAACGGTTGGCTCGGTAGTTCAGTACTTGAATCGAAGTACACTTTTGACCTTTTCGTGCGCTCAGGAGCAGGCGCTTACATTTGCGGCGAAGAGACTGCGATGTTAGAGAGCCTTGAAGGTAGACGAGGGGTAATCAGGGCCAAACCACCGCTTCCGGCACTTGAGGGCCTCTTCGGCAAACCTACGGTAGTAAACAATGTGCTTTCCCTGGCTGCGGTACCGGCGGTGTTAGCCAATGGGCCCGACTTCTACAATGAGTTGGGTGTTGGTCGATCGAAGGGGACTCAAATCTTCCAGCTCGCCGGCAACGTAGCCAGGCCCGGAATAGTTGAAGTTCCATTCGGCGTCAGTCTACGAACTCTGATAGACGACTTTGGAGGGGGTTCAGGCAGCTCTCGAGGGATTAAAGCCGCTCAGGTTGGGGGACCACTTGGCTCCTATATACCAGCATCCAAGTTTGACATAATCATGGATTACGAGACTTTTGCCGCCGCAAATGCGATGGTGGGACACGGCGGAATTGTTGTCTTCGATGACACTGCAGATATGGGGCGTCAAGCAAGATTTGCGATGGAATTCTGTGCAGCCGAGTCGTGTGGAAAGTGTACTCCTTGCAGAGTCGGTTCTATCCGGGGAGTCGAGGTTATAGATCGCATGCTCGCTGGCCAAGATGTTTCCGCGAATCTAGAACTTCTAGAGGACCTCTGTCAGACGATGCTCGATGGCTCGCTGTGTGCTATGGGTGGACTCACGCCGATGCCAGTTTTATCGATATTGGAGCATTTCCCAGAAGAGTTGGGCCTAACTGAAGCTCAGTATTCAGGATCAAGATAATTTTCAACGCTGGCGTATTACGCGACATAGATATGAGGAGAGCGAAAGTGACGCTACTCAAAGAACATGACCTAGGAACTCCGGCGAAGCCTGGAATTGCTACCATAGAAGTTTCCATAGATGGTATCTCCGTTGCCGTACCAGCCGGTACATCCGTAATGAGAGCTGCTGCACTGGCTGGAATAGACATTCCAAAGCTTTGCGCAACCGATAGTTTGAAGTCTTTCGGATCCTGCCGCCTCTGTCTTGTCGAGATCGAGGGACAAAAAGGTACTCCTGCTTCCTGCACCACCCCCGTTGTCTCCGGTATGAAAGTGAGTACGCAAACCCCAAAGGTCGAGAAGCTTCGTCGCAACGTAATGGAGCTTTACATATCGGATCACCCGCTCGACTGTCTTACCTGCGCCGCAAACGGTGACTGCGAGTTGCAGGATATGGCCGGAGTCGTAGGTCTCAGGGATGTCCGCTATGGGTACTCAGGTGAAAACCACTTGGATTCAAAAAAAGATGAATCAAATCCTTACTTCACCTTCGATCCTGCCAAATGCATCGTATGCTCTCGTTGCGTAAGGGCATGCGAAGAGGTTCAGGGCACCTTCGCCTTGACAATCTCTGGTAGGGGATTCGGGTCGAAGGTGGCGGCTG
>JAKAPB010000241.1 GCA_021823045.1 Actinomycetes bacterium
CCCCTTTGTCTCCTACATTTCGGCGCTGACGGGTGCATTAGGCCCAGAGCTGAAGGGCTTGACGGAGGAGAACCTGCAAAGCCGACTTAGGGGCGTGCTGCTGATGGCGATCTCTAATCACAGCGGGGCGATAGTACTGACCACGGGAAACAAGAGTGAGTCTGCGACGGGTTATTCAACGCTTTACGGAGACACCGCCGGGGGATTTGCGGTAATCAAAGATATCCCGAAGATGGGTGTCTATCAACTCGCTAGGTGGAGAAACGCTCTAGCGGGAATGGAGTTGATCCCGACTTCGGTGCTGGAAAAGCCCCCATCGGCTGAGTTGCGCCCCGATCAAAAGGATCAGGACTCCCTTCCGCCCTATGAAGTGTTGGATAAGCTCATTGAACAGTACGTAGACTTCGACATGACCAGCGCCGAAATGATCTCCCTCGGAGCCGATCCTGAGCTGGTACTTAGGGTAGCGCGACTCATCGACTTGAGCGAATACAAAAGGCGTCAGAATCCCCCTGGCGTTAGGGTCAGCGAGAAGGCCTTTGGTAAGGACCGCAGGATGCCGATCACTAATGGCTTTCGCACAGAGAGCTACGAAGTGAGCGATTAGGTCAAAAGAGCAGCTAAACGCTGCGATGTTGTGGTACAGGGTAAGTGGTGAAGACCTTGGGTTAGTTTGGTTTTAGGCTGAGGCTTACTACCCGCAGTCGCCGCAAAGGGCGGTTTTAGCCCGGAGTGTTGTCCCGTTTTAGGACCTGATTTGCTCTGTTGTCCATCTAGCATCCAATTCGGATGCAGAAGGGTCACTTGCCCCCCTGGCTGGGAGGGATAGCGGTTGATGAGGCGCTGAAAATTGGCTGGATGCTTGAGATACCGCTCAGGATCGCCAAGATTGAAGATGCGCTCTATGTTACGCTCGCCCGGATTGCGACGTCGGAAAAGCACTCCGACCACCTCTGTATTACGGGCTCTAAGCTGTCGATGCTCCACGCAAGACTCGCTCTCGAGTTTGCAGAGTTTTCAGGATTGTCCGTTCCAATTGGCCTAGAGCTGCCAGAAGCGGGACGAGATCGATTAGACGATAGCATTAGGGCTATCGGTAAGATTGCCGATCTAAAAGAGCTAGATATTTTGGGCGTTCTAGACGGTGTGGTAAATCCGGCGGTGACAGCGGCGTTGTCTCAAATTGAGACTTTAGACGCTACCGTGGCTGGTGGTAATTTAGTCAGGCTCTGCCGGTCGGCACGGCAGGATTACCAGGAATGTATAGAGTTGACCGATGGTTATAGTGGGAACCTGAACAGCGCAATACTGGAGGGCTTCAGTGCTCTTGCTGGGGGAATTGTCTTGTGAGCTGGGATGTCCGGATATTTATAAACAAGCTGTACTCTTGAATAGTTCGCGCCGATACATTGGTGGTCTGTTCGTGGAACTGGGGTTTTCGATGCCGCTAAGGCGGCCCAGAGGGTTGGTCTCCGGTCGAGTGATTACGAGGTGGGGCGTTGGCTAAAGAAAGAGTCGACAAAGACGACGAGGATCTTGTCCGCCTTTATCTAACCGATATTGGTCAGTATCCCCTTTTGACCAAGGACGACGAAGTCCGTTTGGCAAAGGATATAGAGGTTGGTCGATCCGCCCGCAAGGAGATGGATAGGAAGTCAAAGGAGTCCGTTCCAGCAAGGCGAAGGGAACTCAGGCGAGAGATTAGGTTAGGCGAGAACGCAAAGCAGGCCTTCGTCGAGTCGAACCTGAGGCTGGTGGTATCGATAGCGAAGAAGTATCAGGCTTCTGGCTTGCCGCTATTGGACCTGATCCAAGAGGGAAACCTAGGGTTAATCCACGCGGTCGAAAAGTTCGATTGGCGTAAGGGATTTAAGTTCTCAACCTACGCCACCTGGTGGATCCGACAGGCGATAACCAGGGGTATCGCTAACACCGGGAGAACGATCAGACTGCCGGTTCACGCCGGAGATACCCTGGCCAGGGTTCAAAAGGCGCAGACTCGTCTGGAGTTGAAGCTGGGTCGTCAGCCGAATCTTTATGAGCTTGGCATTGAAGTCGAGATGCCCGAGGACAAACTCGTCGAGGCGCTGAGGTTTAGATCTGAACCACTGTCACTCTCGGAGCCATTGCGCGAAGATGGCGACGCCGAACTCGGTGATGTCGTCGAGGATAGAGGGGCCGAATCACCTTTTGAAGTCGCAGCTACCTCGCTTTTGCCAGTCGAGATAACTAGGCTTCTTGCCCCGCTGGACGAGAGGGAGCGGGAGATCCTCAGACTTAGGTTTGGATTGGACCGCGGTGAGCCGAGGACCCTCGAGGAGGTTGGCGAGTATTTTCACCTTACCCGAGAGCGTATAAGGCAGATCGAGGCTAGGGCGATGTCTAAGCTACGCCACCCTTCCTCGGACACTGGTGCAAGAGACCTGCTGACCGGCTAGTTTGTCGCAAGACCCGCAATCGGCGCCAAGAGCTGGTTCTCCTCTGACCTAATTTTTGTTTGTCGGGCTTTTAGAGCTGCTCGTAAATGGGTATGATCATCGCCCTCGCAAGGGTGTTGAAGGCTAAATTGAAGCCCAGAATCGCCGGAGCGGCATTTTCGTCTATGTCGAGTCTCTCGACGCCAACCGCCGAAACTGCGAAGATATATCGATGCGGACCGTGGTCCTTGGGTGGTGCGGCACCGAGGTAACCCTTTGTGCCTCCATCGTTTCGCAGAGTGATCGCAGACGGGGGAAGCAGGCCTAGGGCGGGATCGCCCGCACCGCGTGGCAGCTCGTGGACCGAGACGGGAATGTTAGCTACCGCCCAGTGCCAAAATCCCGAGAGAGTCGGGGCGTCTGGGTCAAAGCAGGTAATTGCGAAACTCTTGGTTTCACTAGGGAATCCCGACCAAGCTAACGCCGGAGAGACATCTTCGCCACCGGCCCCAAAGATCCCCGACACTTGGGGGTTAGCTAGCGTCTTGTTGTCCATTATGTCGGAAGAGCTCAGGAGGAATGAAGGTACCTCGGGGAGGAAGTCATAAGGGATAGGTGGACGAGGCCGTTGGGTCATTTAGCGACTCTCCTTGTCAGAAAGCTATCGAATCGACGCCTACATAATGGCTACTAAAGGCGTACGAAAACTGAAACTAGCCTCTTTTGAGCGCTAGGGCAACAGTTCAACTGGTATTTCTTGCCGCTAACTCAATAACCTGGCGATTCCTCGTCTTTTTGGCGTATTTAGCTCCTTGGTTTGTCCCAGAGAAATACGCTGACGATATCTTCCTTCCCTCACAGAAGAGCTCCTCGCGGCGGCCCGCTCAGCTTTGGCGCAAGCGACCGACGCAAAAGCGAGGAACGTAGCTCAACTTAGTTTGGGGGGTTCGGCCTCTTTTTCGATTTCTGGTTCGGCACGTGCCAACCGACCTTTGAGATACCGGTCTTTTGCTCGAAGAAGATGCAATCCTCTGGACAGGAGAACGGGATCTCTTTATTCATCGCCAACCTGCACCTCTCGAGCTTGTCTCCAACAGAGACGCTCTGGAGGATATAGTGCTTACAGTTATCCCTTACGCTCACTGGGAACAGTCTAGGCCACTATTGGAGCTACTTGCCAATCGGCAAGTAGCAATTTTTGTGATCTCGAAAAGTTATCCAGAACTTCGAGCGACTTCGATGAAATCTAACTAGCGTTACTGATTGATGGCTGTGAGAGATTCCGATTTGATTAACTGGGCGGAGAGGTTGTCCGCTATCGCCCGGACCGGACTTGCATTTACCGAAAGTCTTTACGAGCAGGAGCGATTCGAAGAGATTCTCCGAGTCGCCGCTGAAATACGTATCACTAGCTCCTTCTCGGGAGAAGGTTACTCCATCGGCGAGCTCGACGCCGATGAGCTTTTCGAGGTCTATCGATCTCAAGTGGGAAAGGGTATCTCAGGATACGTAACCCCGAAGTGTGCAGTCGCAGCGGTTGTCAAGAATAATGACGGCGAGATCCTGTTGGTCCAGAGGTCGGACTCGGGCGTCTGGCTCTATCCGACCGGGTGGGCGGACATCGGCTATTCGGCCTCGGAGGTGGTCGTAAAGGAGGTGGCCGAAGAGACCGGGATCGAGGTCGAACCGATTAAGTTGATCGGAGTCCTCGACGGGATGAGGAGGGGATTCACGGCGATCCCTATGTACTCCTTGGTATTTTTATGCAAGGTACTTGGAGGATCACTCAAAGCCCATCCATTGGAGGTGACCGACGTCGGGTGGTTTTCGCGAGACAACCTGCCGAAACCCATGCCGAGCTTAGAGCGCTGGATCCCGGAGATTTATCGGGCCCTAGATGGTGAGGACGTCCACGCCTATTTCGACCTGCCTCGAAAGT
>JAKAPB010000242.1:0-2444 GCA_021823045.1 Actinomycetes bacterium
TGCGTGACCGTCTTTTTAGGGTTTGAGGACGCGTATGAAATAACATCGAAAAAAGGAATAGTTTGAGTTCTACATTTGAATCCCTTGGCGTGTCCGAACATCTGGTCCGGGCCCTAGTGGAGGCTGGCATGCCAACCGCCCTGCCAATTCAGGAAATGTGCATCCCAGATGCGCTAGCGGGCCGCGACGTCTGCGGAAAAGCCAACACCGGATCGGGCAAGACCCTAGCATTTGGGCTACCGATGCTTCAAAACTCGCTAAGGGCGAGACCATATCATCCCACTGCTCTGGTACTAGTACCGACACGTGAGCTGGCCGTACAGGTCCACGAAGTCCTATCTAACCTCACAAGGGGAACCAAAAAGAAGGTCGAAGTCGTCTACGGCGGTGTATCGATAAACCGTCAGTCGCAATCAATCAAGCGCGGAGTCGACATCATCGTTGCGACCCCGGGCAGATTGATCGATCTGATCCACAGGAGAATGGTCGATCTAGATCAGGTCCAGATGGTAGTCCTCGATGAGGCTGACCGCATGGCCGACATGGGCTTTTTGCCCCAGGTCGAAGAGATCATGGACGTAACCAACCAAGAGCGTCAGACTATGCTCTTCTCGGCGACGCTCGACGGAGTAATCAATGGCCTCGTCAAGCGGTATATGAAGAACCCGATTCGCCATGAGCTTCCAGACGAGTCCCCAACGGTTGATTCTGCAATCCACCACTTCTTTGCGGTGTCAGAAGCTGACAGGGCAGATGTCGTCTACATGATGTCGAGCGGGGCCGAAAGAACTCTCGTCTTCGTCAAGACTCAGCACGGTACGGATCGCCTAGCCCAAAGGCTCGAGCAAAAGGGCCTATCGGTTTCGGTTATGCACGGCGGAATCCGCCAAGCGGCCAGAGAAAGGGCGCTAGCTCGTTTCAGCCAAGGTAAATCTTCGATCCTTGTAGCGACGGACGTTGCCGCTAGGGGCCTCGATGTCTCCGGCCTCGACCTCGTCATCCAGTTTGACCTCCCAGAGGATCACAAGGCCTACGTCCATAGGGCGGGCCGTACGGCACGCGCCGGTGCAAAGGGAGTCGTTGCGACCTTAGTGCTAGATCACCAATGGCGTGAGATCAAGCGGATGCAGAAGATCCTCGGAATCAATCAGGGTATCGCCCCAGCAAGATCAGATGACGATCGGCTAAAAGATATCGCTTCGGGCTCGACAGAACTCATACCGCCACCCCAAGAGCACAGCAGCGATCCACGTGGTTCGAGCGACTTCCGACCAAGGGGACGCTCCGGCTACGGACAAGGGGACTCAAAGCGCTCCTCTTCGCACGGTGGCTTCCAGGGCGGATCCAGAAGCCGGTTCTCTTCCAGCGGTGGAGCTTCTGGGGGTTCACGCCCGGCGGCTAGCCGCTCGGGATCACGTAGCGGTGGATACCGCGGCGCTAGGTAGGGATCGACCCAGATCCATATAGATCTGATTGAGGGCCAAGGGCTAAGTTCCCTTGGCCCTCAACTTTTTTTCATCGAATTTTTGTCATCGCCACATTCTCAAGTGGTGACCTGGCTTTGGCAGTAAACCAGCTGACCTTTAGTGACGAGGCTCCTGGTCTCACTTTTTGATCGGGGATCCTGGCATTTCTTCTCCAACGCTACGGCTAGATCCGTAAAGAACGTCTTTCACCTCGACCCAAAAACACAGCTACACGACCAGCCGATAGATGAAGTCGCACTTTGCCAAGATTATCGAACATGAACCCAAAAACGCCTCCGAGTCATCCCGAATCGGCCTATAGCGCTGTAGACCATCGCCAAGCAGATCATATCTCGACAGTCCCAGTGACCACCCATGCCTAAAGGTGAGGGCTTTACGAATAGTACATATTACGCTGCCACTACTCGAGGTAGTTGGCGTTTCATCGGGTCGCTGTACTTTGTCTTGGTAGACCTAGCATGCGGTGTTTCTCCACCTCCTGTGACCACAAGTCCAGCGGCGAGTATATTGCTATCCACATTCACATCTGCGTTGTTGGAATGTCTGAAGGACTAGCACAAAAACGTTGCTTGGTTCTTACGATTGTTCTTGTACTAGTGTCCCCAGACCGCTCGAGTCCGACTTGTGAATGCAGGGTTGATCACAATTACTTCCGACCTAAAGCGAGCAAAATTAGCTTTATCGCTTAGGTGTGTCCGAAACACTCCCCATGCCTGGGATGAAATAGACCTGTTGAGTCCAGCCTTTTGCCCCAGGTGTTTAGCTGGCTTATCAATAGTGCCCTTAGCAGAGCAAGGATTGTGTTTGTCCTTGGGGTCTTCGATGGGGTCTTCGATGGGGTCTTCGATGGGGTCTTCGATGGGGTCTTCGATGGGGTCTTCGATGGGGTCTTCGATGGGGTCTTCGATGGGGTCTTCGATGGGGTCTTCGATGGGGTCTTCGATGGGGTCTTCGATG
>JAKAPB010000242.1:2454-4335 GCA_021823045.1 Actinomycetes bacterium
TTCGATGGGGTCTTCGATGGGGTCTTCGATGGGGTCTTCGATGGGGTCTTCGATGGGGTCTTCGATGGGGTCTTCGATGGGGTCTTCGATGGGGTCTTCGATGGGGTCTTCGATGGGGTCTTCGATGCAGATCAGGTCATAGTTGAGCACTAGGTCGGTAGTTGTCTTCCCGATCCAATCATTGCGCCAGTGCGGCTATCTTTTTTGCATTTAGGTCTATAACCACTGCTAGGTGGGGATATAAACAACTGATGAGAACAGGCTCCTCAAGTGTCTCCAAACTTGACCTGAATCCCAATGGAGAGTCCTTCCCGATGTTAGCCAGTAGATACACCACCGGCTCCTACCCGGACCAAAAGCAGCCACCTGACACGCGTTGCGAGGACATAGATATAAGCGCTCATCGCTATAGTTGGGGGGGAGGAGGTAAGTTTCATGTCTGGTCTGGCGATACAGCACTAGCTTGCCATCCCGACAGTCTGAACCCTTTTCTAGTAACTTGTTGATTCGTGTGTTAGCAGGGTGATCCTTAGTCAACCTCGCTTCCCACAAAGAACAAGGGGGCTTGGGTCGTGGGTGGAATCGACCATAAATCCGCGCTAACGGAAGAACCAGGACGATCTATGGACCAGTTTGAATTGTTTGGATTTACGTGGGATAGGGAGATGGTACCCGGGGATGTTCCCGTTCATTCAACCGAACGGGCGGTGTTTCGTTTTCTCCGAATGCTGCCCGAGTTTGTTTGGGACGCTGCAGTTCTTGAGGGGAATCCCTTTACTTTCCCAGAAGTTCAGACCCTCCTTGATGGAGTTACCGTCGGGGGCCACAAACTCTCAGACGAATCCCAGATCCTCAACCTGGCCGCAGCGTCGAGACTCTTGATCGCCAAAGTTCGCAATGGTCTCTTCCGACTCGATAAGGTCACTTTTTGTGAGCTCCACGGTATTGTGGCTAGAGATGAAGCTCTTGAGTGGGGACACTTTCGTGGGGAAGGGCCAGAAAGCAACTACACCCCAGAAGTTGCCCTTGGCGAAGCGGGTAGACATACGCCGCTACCAACCCTAGCTGGGGCACCACAGTTGAATCAAGTATTCAAGCGAGGCGTTGATGCACTGGTAAACAGTGACTTCTCAGAGCCAGAGAAAGCCTTGGCGTTCTTTCTCTTCGGAGCACTTCATCAGTTCTTCTTTGACGGGAACAAACGCACCTCACGGCTGATGATGAACGGAGTTCTGATGACGAGCGGTATCGACGCCATCAGCATTCCAGCGGCGGCGGCTCAGCGATTCAATGAGAAAATGGTGCGTTTCTATCAATCAAAAGACGCAACAGAGATGATGGCGTTTCTAATCTCGTGTCATCCCGAGACGGAGGTTTCCGCAAAGTCCATTGCGCCAACGCTTCCCGGGAAAGGAACCGGCTACCAAACTCGCTAATTCTGCTCCGCTGGCATCGCCTTGTTGTGATTGCAAATTTGCGCGGGTCATTGCCATCGATCCACGTTGGCTGAGATTTTGATCAAGACAACTGAGATAAGACAGCTGCTATGCCGAGTGTTGAACGGCAAAGGTTGGTTGCAAATCTTTTTTGGCGCGATAATCTTGACTGTCTTTCAAAATACTGCGAGTTCCAGCTCATGTCCTGGCTGAGCGTCAGCTTCTCAGTTCGGTGATCGAGCGGCTACTTGGTGGCAAGCATTCATTGAGTACGCTGATTGCGGCCCGCTCATTTTCTAGAAGGATCTAGTTCGCTGGCTTATGCCTGGGTTGAGTTGGAAGAGACGACCACCCTTGATCCACTTGACTCAGTTCCAGCTCATGTCCGGTATCGCCGGTGATCAGCATTTTCTTCGCCATCCAGCAGTTCATGCAGATTTCGAAA
>JAKAPB010000243.1 GCA_021823045.1 Actinomycetes bacterium
CGCCGGCTTTTTCAAGATCTGCAACATAACGCACACCTAACTCGTCCTGGTCGGTACGGGCGATCATGGCAACTTGGTGACCGAGGGAAGCCACGCCAACCAATGTGTTGGCCGCCGAGCCTCCTCCACGTACCTCCACCTCCCCTAGCACATCAGTGACAGATCCTGCCACTTCCGGGCCTACGAGTTGCATCGAGCCTTTTCGAAATCCAAGCTCCTCTACGTAACCTTCAGGGACCTGGCAGAATAAATCAACAATTGCGCTTCCGAGTGCCACGACCTCATATGAACGCCCTGTTCTAATAGCCATCTATACACACCCTGAATCTACAAATAGAGTCGCCGAACATTTCGGCAACACACCACAGCTCTTCCAGATCAGCAAAATCCCGGCTTCCAATTTTGGCCAAGATCAGCTACGGTAACCTCTGTGGATACTTCAACCAAATACAGACTGCCAAGGAACATAATACCTAGCAAATACACGCTACGACTGAGACCAAACTTTCAGACGTTTGCTTTCGCGGGTACGGTGACCGTGGAATTCGATGTTGTGGAACTGTCGAATTCCGTGGTTCTGAATGCCTCCGAATTAAAAATTACTTCCGCTAAGGTGACCCAGGATGGAACTAGCCAAAATTGCCGCACAGATCTCGACGCCGAGCTAGAAAGGGCCACCGCCTCGTTTGACCAGCCCCTCAGGCCAGGGAAAGCCGCCCTCGAAATCGCTTTTGAGGGCAGTCTCAACGACAAGCTTTCGGGCTTCTACAGAAGCAAGTTCACAAGTGATAGTGGCGAGGAGTTGTTCATCGCCACCACCCAATTCGAGGCAACTGATGCCAGAAAGGCATTCCCGTGTTTCGACGAGCCAGACCTCAAGGCGATATTCAGCATAGAACTCGAGGCGCCACTCGACTATCTGGCAGTTTCCAACGCTCCGGAGACCAGAACAGTAGATCTCGGCGATAATTACAAAAGGGTCTCGTTCGAGGACACCATCCCTATGTCGACTTACCTTGTGGCTTTCGTTGTCGGCCCGCTAGAGGCTTCTGAGCCGCACCTATGCGGGAGCACGCCGATTCGCATTATTTCAAAGCCGGGCCAGAGCCATCTTCAGGAGTTCGCCAAAAAAATAGCGGCACACGCACTCGACTTCTTCTCCGAGTGGTTCTCGATACCCTATCC
Source organism: Actinomycetes bacterium (assembly GCA_021823045.1). Next base: position 1,186 of record JAKAPB010000243.1, read on the forward strand.
CGGCCAAAAACTCGACCTCATCGCAATACCTGACTTCGCGTTCGGCGCAATGGAAAATCTCGGCGCCGTAACGTTCCGGGAGACTCTGCTGCTGGTCGATCCCGAAAGATCCTCCCGCCAGGAACTCGAGAGGATTGTAGATGTGATTAGCCACGAAATCGCACACATGTGGTTCGGCGATCTCGTGACGATGAAATGGTGGAACGGTCTGTGGCTGAACGAGGCCTTTGCCACCTTCATGGAACTAATGGCCACCGACGATTTCAACCCAGCGTGGAACAGATGGGTGTCGTTCGGCCTTTCCAAGGGTGCCGCCCTTGCCACTGACGGTTTGCACAATACCAGGCCAATTGAATTCGCAGTCGTAAAACCCTCGGATGCCGACGGCATGTTCGACGTCCTCACGTACGAAAAGGGGGCCAGCATCCTGCGCATGCTGGAGAGATACCTGGGTCCCGACACCTTTCGGGCAGGCATTGCCCACTATCTCAATTCACACAAGTTTGCCAATGCTGAAACGACCGACCTCTGGACGGCACTCGGGAGCGTGAGCAAGGAACCCATCGAGGAGACCATGAGAGACTGGGTATTTCAAGGTGGCTATCCGATCATCGACGTAGCTCTCGACGGATCCCTCGTGAGACTTACCCAACAGCCCTTCTCATACCTTTCCGAAGCCCCCAAGGCCGAAGTTGACGAAAACGGTTCCCAAATAGGCAACCTGTGGAAGGTTCCCCTGAGCATTCGCATCGGAAACACTGAGCACAAACTCCTGCTCGGAGAGGAGGCAGCCTCCTTCGACCTCCAGAACACGCAAGAGCTGGTAATCGCTAATGCAGGAGGCTGGGGTTTTTTCAGGGTTTGCTACGCGGAGACTCTGCAGAACAGGCTTCTAGAAAATTTTTCTCAACTTGGCGACCTCGAAAAGTTCAACTTTGCAAGCGATATATGGGCGCAAGTCATATCACTTCGAATAGGCATCGGCTCGTTTTTCGACCTTCTGGCAGCTGTGCACGACGAGACTGATCCCAACCTTTGGGAGGTGGTCATCTCAGCCCTTTACCTGTTGGACTTGGCAGCCACCGACGACCAGCGCGAAGGGATTGCCAAGCGGTGCCGAGACACTCTCCTACCCGTACTAAACCAGATCGGTTTCGAAGCGCGCAAAAACGAGAAAGAGGGCACCTCGAGACTGCGGGCCGCAGTCATCCAGGCCCTTGGCACAATTGGAAGGGATGCCGAGACTATCGCCGAATGCAAAGACCTTTTTGTAAGAGAGATGTCTTCAGAATCAAGCATCGATCCCGACATAATCTCCGCAGTGCTTACAGTCGTAGCAGCCAATGGCGACGAAGCCGACTTTGCATTCATATTGGACAGGTATCGCCACCCTTCAACTCCTCAGGAGGAAAACCGGTACCTCATGGCCCTGGCCCGCTTCGAGCAACATGAACTGATCCGAAAAGTCCTAGCGATGACGCTCAGTGAGATACGGAGCCAGAACGGACCGTTTGTAGTCGCAAGCCTCTTGAGCGGACGCGAATCCGGCCCACTCGCCTGGAGATTCATTGCACAGAACTGGGACCAACTTTTGGAACGCTTTCCGAACAACACCATTTCGAGGATGCTTTCTGGAATCACTGCGCTTGTCACTGACGAGTCCCACTATCTTGAACGCGAAATTCGGGCCTTTTTCGATGACCACAAAGTTCCTACTGGAGAAAAGAGTCTTCGGCAGACGCTCGAGAGATATGCAGTGAATCTCGCATTCAGGAGGAGCTTTCTTGAGTATCAAATTTGAAAATTCCGGCGTTCGCCCGACGATTGATGTGGCAACAGACACAACCGATTGCGTACGCCAACGCCATCGCTGAAGTCCGAGCTGTCAGAAGGTGGAATAAGCGCAAGGACCTAAATTGATATGATCTCCGTCGGCAAAGCTATGGAAAACCTGGACAAGCTTCTTCTCGAAAACAGAGGACTCATCAGAGCAACCAAAGGTTTCATGCCGCCTGACGAAGGCAGAGCTTTGGCAGTGTCGCTATTTTCATGTCCAATAATTAAGGGAATTCCTGCCGTGGAGATCGGATCGTACGTAGGACTGTCCGCGATCTACCTCGGAATCGCGGCACGAAGTCAAGGTAGGCTGCTAATCAGCGTAGACCATCACCACGGTTCGGAAGAAAATCAGGCTGGATGGGAGTTCCATGACAAGAGCATTGTCGACCCAGTCTCGCGAAAAATGGACACGCTGTACCTGTTCAGGAGAACGATGGAACTTGCTGGTTTGTCCAACTCCGTGATCATTGTTGCTGCCGATTCTCAGAGCTATGCCACAGTTCACGCTGGTCCCATCGCGTACCTATTCATCGACGGCGGCCATAGCCATGCCCAGACATTTTCAGACTATGACAGTTGGGTGCCAAAGCTAGTCGACGGCGGCTTTCTGGCAATCCACGACGTGTTCGAAGATCCTGAACTCGGGGGCCAGGCCCCTTACATTATCCATCAGCGCGCCAGCGCAGAAGGATTCACGGAGATACTCGCTCAGGGCAGCCTTAGAGTCATGCGAAAAGGTGGAGCAACGTAGTCCCCATGCTTTTCCCGGCTGTCGTGGAGAGTACAAAGCCTGCCAACACCACTGCTGCTACCGAATATGACGACTGCTCGAAAAGCGGGAACGATCCCCCGGTCGGACTTACCACCCCAGTCAAGTAACCTCCATTGTCACCGCGAAATCGCCCGAGCCCTAAGAACATCTCCTTAGCCAAGGCCTCCTCCCCTTCGATATGGAGTGCCATTGCCGCCTCGGCGGTCTCGGCAGAGGTAAACCAGGCGTTTCTTTCCAAGCAACGCACGCCCCAGTCCGGCTCGTAAAACCGGTCAAGAAACTGGTCGGACAGGGGAATGGACTCCGGGATTCCGGCAATGGCCGGATAATAGTGGTCCATGGCCCAACCAGACGTGTCGGCATACGGGCCCCTGCGAAACCGCACCGATTTCCTCAAAAGTTCCATTGCATCGAGGTATCGCTTGCTCCCGTTGATCCCGAAACGCTCGCACAACTTGGCAGCGATCTGGAGAGAATCGCATATTGACGAGGAGGCTGCTACGAGCGACGTCGGATACGGCTCTCCCGACGGTTCCAG
>JAKAPB010000244.1 GCA_021823045.1 Actinomycetes bacterium
TATCGAGAAGGACGTGTTGGGTGGAGCGGCCAACCTATGGGATTGCGTTCCTTCCAAGGCGATGATTGCCACCGGCGCAGTCTTGACCGAGAACCTTAGATCAAGGGGAATGGGCTTACTCAGTGATGGCCTTAGGCCCGATCTAGACGAGATACGCGAACGGATCGAGGCGATCACGGTTCGATTGGCCCACTCCACTACTGAGTTGTTAGCTTCACAAGGTGTAACGGTTATCAGAGGTGTCGGAAGGTTCTTGGACGAACATACTGTAGTTGCGGAGTGCGATGATGGCACTACCGTAGAGATAGAGGCCGACTGCGTACTGCTGTCTACCGGCTCTAGGCCGAGGATTCCAGATTGGGCTGAGGTGGATGGGGATAGGGTCCTGATAACCCGACAGGCTTATCCTCCCAAGGAGATTCCCGAGCACCTCATTGTGATTGGATCCGGCGTTACCGGTGTCGAGTTCGTTCACATGTTCCGATGTTTTGGCTCTAAGGTTTCGTTAGTCGTCTCCAGGCAGCAAGTGCTGCCGCAGAAGGATCCCGAAGTTGCGGCGGTGCTTGAGTCGGACTTTTTGGACAGTGGGGTTCGGCTTTACAAGGGGGCCAAAGCGGTATCGATTGAAAGATCGGGTGACGAGGTCACGGTTACTTGCGATGACGGAAGGATTATTCGGGGATCCCATGTTCTTTTGGCGATCGGCTCGATTCCCAATTCCGAGGGGTTGAACCTGCAGGCCGCTGGGGTCCGGACCGACAAGTCGGGCTACATTCCGGTAAATCACCACTGTGTATCGAATATCGAACACATCTACGCTGCTGGTGACCTTTCTGGAAAGCTGCCACTCGCTTCGGTAGCCTCAACGCAGGGCAGGAAGGTCGCCGAACACGCGATGGGGCTCGATTCTCTCGAACATAGGCACCTTGACTACGACAAGGCTGCTTCTGCCATCTTTACCGAGCCCGAGATTGCAGATGTCGGATTGGCGGAAGCGGACGCCTTTGCACTTGGTCGAAAGATTCGAGTTACCAAGGTTCCTTTCGCGACAAACCCCCGGGCACTGATCAGCGGTGATCCTAGGGGCTTTGTAAAGATAGTGTCAGACCCCGCGACGGGCGTAGTACTTGGAGGGTCAATCGTCGGCCATAACGCCTCAGAGTTAATCTCAGTTATTGCCCTCGCAGTTACGGCTCATTTGAAGGTCGACGATATCTACGAGTCGCTCCTTGTCCACCCGGCATTGGCCGAGGCTTTAGCCGAGGCGGCCGACTAAGGTGCCAGCTGAAATCGATATTTGACGTGGAAATTATCGGCAACTCTGGGCGAGAAGGCGTGCTCTGACCGATTCGTCGGTAGCTGCATCGCAAATCGTCCAAGCCATCGCCAAGGCACCCTCTATTACCGCCTTGTCGGCGACTTTGGTCGCCGCGGCTTGGGTAAATTCTGGCTGATGATTCACCGCTGGCAGGGAATCTATCGAAATTACTGGATGGATGCTGGCGACTTCTAATGAGATGTTTCCCATGTCTGTTGAAGCGGTAAGACCGGAATCATCGTTGTCGAAAACCCGACCCAGCGAAGTGGCATTTTGTACGTAGAATCCAGCGAGATCTTCATTGGTCCGCAATTCAGCATACGGGGGACTGGGGGAGCTGTAGCGCAGCTCAGCCCCCGAGGCAAGGGCGCCCGCCTCAAAACAACGCATAATTTTTGGCTCGAGCATCGTCAGATGAGCCAGTGTGTCGGATCGTATAATGTAGGTGGCGTCCACCCGAGCCGGGATGATATTTGGAGCGTCTCCTCCTTGGGTGACTATTCCATGAACCTTCTCGTATGGGAGCAACTGTTGCCTGGCTAGGCCCAGTGCGACCTGGGAGATCACCATGGCATCTTGTGCGTTTATCCCTAAAAAGGCGAAGGCAGACGCGTGGGCTGGCTTGCCTTCGAAATGGATCTCTATGTGCTTTGCGGCGATTGTGCCCATGCGGTCAAGTTCGGCTGGCCCTGGGTGGATCATCATGGCTAGGTTCAAGCCAGCGAAGCTTCCGGCCTCGAGCATCAGGATTTTACCGCCGCCACCCTCTTCTGAAGGCGTTCCGAGGGCTCTGATAGTGATCCCTAGTTCCTGAGCAAAAGGGGCGAGTGCCGCTGCGGCAAGGTAGGAGGAAGAGGCGATGATATTGTGACCGCAGGCATGTCCGATTCCGGGCAGAGCGTCATACTCCAGACAGAGCCCGACCTGCAGCTTCCCAGACCCCTTTTTTGCGACGAATGCCGTAGGGAGGCCAGCCGAGCCAGATTCGACGTCGAAGCCATTCTTTTCGAATTCGGACTTCAATAGAGCGGAAGAACGAAACTCCTCAAAGCCGACTTCCGCGTGCGAATGGATCTGGTGGCTTATCTCTACGGCCCTGTCGGCTAACGACTCTAAATATACCTTGACCTTGTCTTTTGTGGACTGCGCCATATGGTTGAACTCCTTTTGAAAGGTCCCCCCTGAAAATGGATTCCCTTCGTAATTGCGTCCAGAGAGAATTCCATGACCACCTAATGGGAGATAGATCTATTCGATAACGGCCACTATGTCCCCTGAACCTACGGTATCGCCGGGTTTGACCTTCAGCTCTTTGACGATACCAGCCTTTTCAGCGAGGATTGAATTTTCCATCTTCATCGCCTCTAGTACGATCACCGCTTCGCCAACCTCGACATTCTGCCCGACGTTTACCAGGACCTTGACCACGGTGCCTTGCATTGGAACGGTGACCTTGCCACTGCCGGCTCCACCAGCACCGCGGTGAGAGGAGGACTGAGCCCTCGCCCTCTTTTGAGCCTGCGGCGCCTGGGCCGATTGAGTGGAGATTGAACCCTTGGGAAGCTGCAATTTAACGGTAAACTTCTTCCCGTTCACTTCGGCTTGAACCTCGTGACTTTCGGTCTCAGACTCCTCGCTTTCTGCGGAGTCTTGGACGGCAACCGAGATCGCTTTGATCGAATCGAGGCCTTCTACCCATTTAGTCGAATGCTGCGCAGCTTGGAAGTCGTTTTCATTCAGTATCGCCAAGTGTGCGGGGATAGTAGTCTTTATTCCCTCGATTTCGGTCTCAGCTAGTGCCCTTTTCATCTTTGCTATCGCAGAATCGCGGTCTTCGCCCCAGACGATCAGTTTCGCAACGAGGTTGTCATAGAACTGCGACACAGTGTCGCCCGCTTCGTACCCGGAGTCGGTTCTTACGCCGAATCCATCTGCTCGGGTAAACTTGGTGATCTTCCCCGGTGATGGGAGGAACTTACCACCCGAGGGATCCTCGGCGTTGATTCGGCATTCGATAGCAGCTCCGCGGCGCTGGATCTGATCCTGGCTGAATGGAATTACCTCGCCAGCGGCGATGTGGAGCTGAAGTGCAACCAAATCCTTTCCGACTACCAGCTCGGTAACTGGGTGTTCGACCTGGAGCCTCGTATTCATTTCCAAGAAGTAAAAGTCATTATCTTGGTATAGAAATTCGACCGTCCCGGCGTTTTCGTAACCGCAAGCAAGGGCCACCTTGACCGCAGCCTCGCCCATCCTCTGGCGGATTTCATCGGGAAAGTTCGCAGCGGGAGACTCCTCTATCAGCTTCTGGTGCCTCCTCTGACACGAGCAGTCTCTCTCACCCAACCAGACCCCATTACCATGAGAGTCGCAGAAGACCTGCATCTCGATGTGCCGGGGCCAGGTGAGGTAGCGCTCGATATAACACTCAGACCTACCGAATGCCTTTTCGGACTCCCTTTGGGCCGACTCGAGGGCGGAAGCCGCCTCCTCTTTGGAGTTAACGACCCTCATCCCTCTGCCGCCGCCTCCGTAAGCGGCCTTTATCGCTACCGGCCACCCAAACTCTTCTCCAAATGCGACTATCTCCGATGGATCCTTCAGAACCTCGGTCGTCCCCGGTACTCCACTAACCCCAGCCGCTTGAGCGGCGATCCTGGAGCTGATCTTGTCGCCCATGACCTCAATCGCCGAAGGGGGTGGTCCGATGAACTTAATTCCAGATTCCGTGATCGCCCTAGCGAAGTCGGCATTTTCTGAGAAGAAGCCGTAGCCGGGGTGCAGCGCATCGGCATTGGACTTCGCCAGGATGTCCAAGATTTTTTCGGTGTTGAGGTAGCTTTCGGCGGCACTTTTTCCGCCGAGTGCATAGGCCTCATCGGCGTAGCGGACGTGTAGTGAGTCTTGATCTAACTCTGAATAGATCGCAACAGTCGCAATGCCGAGTTCTTTGGCCGTGCGGATAATTCTCACGGCGATTTCGCCGCGATTCGCCACTAAAAGCAGATC
>JAKAPB010000245.1 GCA_021823045.1 Actinomycetes bacterium
ACATGAAAGAACTTGAACCATTGGAAAAAGGGGCAATTCTCAACGCCTACTTCGAGTCACTCATGGTAAAGGAGGGCCTCAATCCACGCTCCCAGGAAGACAGGAGAAGCGCCCGCGGGAAGATGCTCGACTACTTGTCGCAGACTGTATTCAGGTTCACTCCCTCAACCCTCTCCGGATGGCTGAGAATCTACGAGAATTTCAAACAGAAGGACTTGCAAGACGTCAACAGCTACGAGGCCGCGATGGCACTACAAACTGCAAGGAGACTCAAAATCGACCCCTCAACGGTAGTACGTGAAGCAAAGGCAGTGGGCCTTGGTAGCAAGGGATACTGGTTGCTTCCCAAGGTAGCCAAAGACGTGAGCGACATCAAAGAAGCCGTCGCCAAGGCTCAAGAGCTACAAGAAGGGTCTACGAGTAGTTACATTACTTATCCAAAATCCGTTCAAAAAAGAGTCAAGTTCCTTGCACGCACCTTGAAAGTCGACACCCAGGCTATGCTGGTCGACCTTATCGAAATCGGGAGTGTGACGGCTCTGGAGAAGCTCTTCGAAATCAGGAATCCCACAAGATCTAGAATCTATGAGGTTTGGGATGGGTATCTCAAGAAAGACATTCGCGAACGCATGGTGGGATTCGACACGCCCACTACTGGGCCAACGATAGCAGAAAAGTCCGAGTTATATGAGCAACTGCGGCGAAATTTCTTTCAGTACCGGAGGGAAAGGAGGTCCTGAGGAATGCCCAGAGAGTACGCTTATCCTGATCCAGTGGTGGGACGCATAGTACTGCCACCGTGGTTGGTCGAAATCCAGTCCGAACCCGCCGTGAGAAGGATGCTTTTCATAAGACAATTGGGCCTCAAGGCCTACAAAGATTTCCCAGGAGCAATACACACACGATACTCGCATGCTCTGGGAGTAATGCAACTCTCTGGCCGTGTTGCAAGGACTTTGGCGGATGAAATGGCAACAAAACAGAATGTTGCTAGGAGCCTTGTCAACAACATGAATACCATCATGGCCGCGGGCTTTCTACACGACATAGCACATGGGCCCTTCTCTCATGCAGTTGACTACGCCTTGTATTCCATGAGGGGTAAGACTCACGAAGAGTTAGTAGCGGACATCTTGAGGGGCAGGATTTCCGAGACCCTCGAGAAATCGAGTATCAGCACCCAAAGCGTGATTCAGATCATAAATGGGAACCACCCCTACCCATACCTGAAGGATATAGTCAATGGTCCGATGGACACAGACAAGCTAGACTACCTCCACAGGGATGCCTACCACATCGGGCTCAAATACAGTTTCGACATAGATCAGTTCGTCTCCCAGTTCCGGGTGATTGGGAGTGACGCTGAACTAGCGGAGTGTAGACTTGGCTTGGCAGACTCCCAGGTGGCGGTGGTTACGGCCGACTTGTTCATCATGATTTGGAAGAGTATGTACGACCTAGTATACCATGCCACGGATTCGCGAATAGCAGAAAAAATGCTCGAAAAGGTTGTTTTGAGCAATGCGTCTGATTCGGAGATCAAGGAGAGTTTCAACACATCCGGAGGTTATCTTAGCCTCCATGATGAACACCTGTTCGAAGTACTAAGTCGGATAGAGTCAGCGAAGGGCACGATAGATGCAATCAGGAAAGGAGAGGTCTACAGGCTCGCGTATGATGAGGTGTTTGATGCGAAAAAGTTCGAGCTTCATCCGTCCTTTATAGCAAAGTTCGGGGGAAAAGAAAATGGTAGGGCCGAGTTGTCAGACCTACTATCGAAGAAGTTATGTGACGAGCTCAAGGTTAAACCATATGAAGTGATAGTTGATTTCGTCAAGAGTAGGGAGCCCACGGATATTGACATAGACAGATACGATTCGATACGTAAGATTCAGGACACGTTGGGTGCTCGGTCTAAGATTTTCAAAGAACTAACGGCTGAGACTAGGTTGAAAGTTTACGGCGACCCTAGACTCAAGCCGTTCCCAGCGACAGATTCACTTTCGGGTCTACTGAAATCGATTATTGAAAATACCAAGTTCTAAATAGTAACTTCAACCCTCCCCTAGATACGTGACTTTAGAGCAAAGTGTGGAACTTCTCATTGCCACTTTCAGGCTGTCGTCAAGCTACAAAATAGAAGGGAGAACGAGATTGCAGAAAGAAATATGTGACCTGCAGTTCGAACATGAAATTCCCTTTGATTTCGCTTTCCATTCTTATTACTATGGACCATATTCCGAAGATCTGTCTGCTCTCGTCGGCGATTTTGTTGACCTGAAGATCCTCAGGGAAGACGCTGTTGAATTCGAATATGGGAATACGAGATATGACTACAGCCTCACCGAAGAGGGCCTAGCCCTTTCCGAGAGAGTTCTGATAAAACTAAGGGAAACAGAATCGCAGCTCTTCGACAAACTCGCTAGGTCAATCCGGCAAATTGAGGAACTCTCAACACCGGAACTGATAGACAGAGCGAAGCAATCCAGCAGAATGGAATCAACAAGCTAGAACTCCAATCCGCTTATTCCCCCATCAACATTCGGTTGATAAATACCGAGTGTCTGATATTTATTGACGCCCTCCCACAATGGGCAGAGCTGCCGGAAGTAGTTGACCCTGCTACAGCGCCGGTCTGGGCTCGGAGTCTCTTTGAGGCCCAACGACTTCTTAATCTTCTTGGTCAATCCTAGGGAGAGTTGGGCTAACACCTAATTTTCTCCCGAGATACCTTGCGGCATTTGGCCCGGGGGGCATATCCGACCCGCGGCATTTCTCAAATCTAGGCCTAAACTCCGAGCCACTTCAAACGCAGGACCCCTAAATGGAGATGCTAAGGTCTCCCAGATCCAAATCCGAGATTGCCGACATCTGACATCTGAGTTCCTCTGCCACGGTCTTCAAGGCCGCCGGTTCCCCCTTCATGGCGAAGGAACCCGCGACGAGGGCGACCCCAGCTACCGTCGTGAAAGGCTCTGGGGCGACTGCGAGCGCGATCCCTGCCGCGCGCATCGTCTTCTTGACTGATGGAGGATGAGTAAGGTCCCTGACACTCCTTGATGCGTCTTTCGCCTCGAGCGACGATGCGACCTCAATCCAGTCTTTCGAAGTCCTTCGGATCGAGTCGCACCTAGCTCTGACGAGCTCTGCCTCGCGCCCAGTCATCTCCCATCGACGTGATGCTCCCGGCCATAAGTCGGGTCTGTCAAGAGTGCTTTCCAGACAGGTCAAATCGGGCCAATGGCCCATCGATGGATAGAACCAGCGCCAGTCAGGGCAGGTCTCCGATAAATAGAACCCGGGGTTGCCCCTGTAGCCGAAAATCATTGTCTATAGCCAGGTCATACGACGTGGTCGTCATCGGCTCTGGCGCTGGAGGATTGACTGCCGCCTTGTCTGCATCGTCCGAGGGCGCTTCGGCCGTCGTTCTTGAAAGAGGGAAGAAGTTCGGAGGCTCGTCGTCGTTATCCGGGGGCCAGCTCTGGATCCCGAACAACCGGCTCGCCAAGACGGCCGGGATCAAAGACTCGGAGCAGATGGCCCTGCGGTACCTGAGGAAGCTCGCCAGAGGAAGGGCCGGCCGGTCCCTTGTCAAATCGTTCGTCGACAAGGCTCCGAGAGCCCTCGAATTCGTCATGGAGTCGTCTCCGCTCGAACCCGCCCTGAGGGAAAACGAACCCGACTACCACCCCGAGTGGGACGGGGGTGTGAAGGCGGGGCGTACCCTCGACCCAGGGCTCTTCGACGGCAGGTCGCTCGGGAAGGAGTACCGGTCCATCTTGCACAACCCCCAGTATCATCTCCCCGGAGGGCTGCACACTACTTCGCTCGAGTTCGAGATGCTCATGAGAGGGGAAGAGGTGCCGGCCCTGAAGCAGAGGAAGCCCAGCACCCTCGCGTTGGGGGAAGCGCTCGTCGGCGCCCTGAGGAAGGGGACGATGGATGCGGGGGTCCCTCTGTTCCTTGCCCACAGAGCCGTCAGACTGCTGACGGATGGACATGAAGTCACAGGGGTGGAGGTCCAGACTCCGGCGGGGAAGAAGCAGGTGCGGGCGAAGCGCGGGGTAGTCCTGGCCGCCGGGGGTTTCGAGTGGAACCCTGCGATGAAGCAGTCGTACCTCTCGGTCCCTTCTGAGAACTCCGCCGGGGCGACCACCAACACCGGCGACGGCATAGTGATGGGGATGACTGCCGGGGGCGCGACCTCCCTGATGGACGAGGCGTGGTGGTTCACCCTCATCCTGAAACCGGGCCAGAGGAGGGGGTGGCTCGTCACCAGCGAGCGGACGCTGCCGGGCTCGATCATGGTGAACTCCGAGGG
>JAKAPB010000246.1 GCA_021823045.1 Actinomycetes bacterium
CTCCCGCCCCTTACGCACCAGCTGGGCAATAGTAGGCACGAATTACCTCTCCGTCATTGAATCGCTCACTAGGTGAGCCCGAATTGTTGGTCGAGACCAAAAGGCCCTACGACCCGACCTATCATGATACGCGCACCGACCCATAGTTCCTGCACCATTGTAATTCTTACAGAAACAAACGGGTCACCTTGCGACTTTTATCCCTCTGAAGCGACGCCTCCATCGGGATCTAATCCGGCATTCGGATCGAACTCAGCCTCCGACCCTAATACCTTGCCCGCGTAGTAGTCCTCATCGACATCGAACTCGTCGAAATCGTCGAATTCCCTACTCGACCAGTAATTAAGCGGCTTAGCGTCTGGAGCAAAAGGTGACATCTCCCTATACGCGGGCATTCCCGTACCCGCCGGGATCAGCTTACCAATGATGATGTTCTCCTTCAGACCCAAGAGCGAGTCCGACTTACCTTCAATTGCCGCTTCCGTAAGGATTCTCGTCGTTTCCTGGAAGGAGGCAGCAGACAGCCACGAATCTGTCGCCAAGGATGCCTTGGTGATGCCCATCAGCTCAGGTCTCCCCTCTGCCGGACGCTCACCATCTGCTGCAAGCTTGGAGTTGACCTCAGCATATACCCGAGTATCGACCCTCTCACCTGGCAAAAATGGAGAATCCCCGGGCTCAGCGACTAGTACTCTTCTAAGCATCTGGCGGACGATCAGTTCAATATGCTTGTCATGTATCGACACGCCTTGGTCCCGATAGACCTTTTGGACTTCTTCGACCAAATACTGCTGTGTCTCCCTAATTCCTCTGATCTCCAAGAGCTCTTTTGGATCCTTCGGTCCTTCGACCAAAGCGTCACCGGCCTCAACCTCTTGTCCGTCTCGCACCTCTAGGTGAGTACGAGTCGAGAGGTAGTGGGATTCGTCGATTCCATCATCGCCGATTACAGAAACCTTCCTACCATTTTCGTCGTCTTCAACCCGGACAACTCCCGTAGTCCTAGACAGGACAGCGGCGCCTTTTGGCGTCCTTGCCTCGAAGAGCTCCACAACTCTTGGCAGACCATGGGTAATATCCTGCCCTGCAATACCTCCCTGGTGGAAAGTACGCATCGTAAGCTGGGTTCCAGGCTCGCCGATAGACTGGGCGGCGATAACGCCGACCGCTTCACCCAGTTCTATAAGACCCGTAGCCGACAGCGACTGACCGTAACAGACCGCACAGATTCCCTGCATCGCCTCGCAAGTCAGGACCGATCTAACCCTAATCCTGTCAACCCCTGGGTCGTCACGGATAGCGGCAACGAGGTCGTTGGTTAATAGCGTTCCGATTTGTATGACGCGACCGCCAGCAAGCTTGACCGGCTCGACTAAGGTTCGGCCATAGGCTCGGGTCTCAATATAGAACCGTTTACCCGGTTCGTCTGGCTTCAAATCTTCGAGCCAAATTCCCCTCGTAGATCCACAATCATCCGAACGGACAATCAACTCTTGAGCGACATCAACAAGCCTTCTTGTTAGATAACCAGAGTCAGCGGTCCTAAGAGCAGTGTCTGCGAGTCCCTTTCTTGCCCCGTGGGTCGAAATGAAGTACTCCAAAACCGAGAGTCCCTCACGGAAGGAGCTCTTTATTGGACGAGGAATCATCTCGCCTCGGGGATTAGACACCAACCCCTTCATACCCGAAATCTGCCGAATCTGCTGGCTGTTGCCTCGGGCTCCAGAATCCACCATCATGTCGAGTGGGTTGAAGCCGATCTGAGAAAGCATCGCCTCCATTGCCTTTCCGACCTCCGAATTGGCAGAAGTCCAGGTCTCTATCTCCTTTTGCCGACGCTCATCGTCGGTGATAAAGCCCCGCTTGAACTGCATCTCCGCCTTCTCGGCCTCCTTCTCATACTTATCAAGAATGAGGGCCTTATCCGGAGGTGTCTTGACGTCGTCTATCGATATTGTCAGACCGGACTGCGAAGCGAAACGGAAACCGAGCGCCTTGATCTTGTCCAAGCTCTCTTGAACGATCGCCTTGGGATATTTAGCGGCGATCTCTTCGACAATGGTGCCGATGGGAAGCGACCTCTTACCAACTAGCACATTTATAAAACGAAAATCCGACGGCAGCGCAGTGTTGAAGAAAACCCTTCCAGCCGTAGTAAGGGTCTCCTCATAGATAGGCATACCCTCCTGGTCTTCACCAACCTGGCGCCTCACATTGATCTTCGAGTGCAAGCCGAGGCTCTTCTCTTCGTATGCCATCTCAATTTCATGGATCCGACGGAAAGTCCTGCCTTCACCCGGCTCGCCCTCGACCTCCATGGTCAGGTAGTAGCAACCAAACACCATGTCCTGTGTCGGGACCGTAATCGGTCTTCCGGTCGCCGGCGAAAGAATGTTGTTTGCCGAGAGCATGAGAATTCTGGCTTCTGCCTGAGCCTCTGCCGACAGTGGAAGGTGAACAGCCATCTGGTCGCCGTCAAAGTCTGCATTGAAGGCGGTGCAGACCAATGGATGGATCTGGATCGCCTTACCCTCGACGAGCACCGGCTCAAAGGCCTGAATGCCAAGTCTGTGTAGCGTAGGCGCACGGTTCAAGAGAACTGGATGCTCTTTGATCACGTTGTCTAATACTTCCCAAACTTGCGGCCTTCTGCGCTCAACCATTCTCTTTGCGCTCTTGATATTCTGCGCGTATTCAAGATCTACGAGCCTCTTCATTACAAAAGGCTTGAAGAGTTCGAGTGCCATCTGCTTTGGTAGACCGCATTGATGAAGCTGAAGATTCGGTCCGACGACGATAACGGATCGGCCCGAATAGTCGACCCTCTTGCCTAGTAGGTTCTGGCGAAATCGGCCTTGCTTGCCCTTCAGCATATCCGAAAGACTCTTGAGCGGCCTGTTACCCGGACCGGTTACAGGTCGGCCCCTTCTGCCGTTATCGAAAAGTGCGTCAACGGCCTCTTGCAACATCCTCTTCTCGTTGTTGACGATGATCTCAGGAGCTCCAAGATCTAGCAACCTCTTGAGCCGGTTGTTGCGATTAATGACCCTTCGGTACAGGTCATTCAGGTCCGAAGTAGCAAAACGTCCGCCGTCAAGCTGAACCATTGGCCGAAGATCCGGTGGGATCACAGGGACGAGCTCAAGGATCATCGCCCTCGGGTCATTAATTCGCCTACCCGCTTCGTCTCGCTGATTAAAGGCCGAGACAATCCGAAGCCTCTTGATCGCCTTCTGGCGCCTTTGATTAGGTAACGACTTACGGGTCTGCTCATTGATCTTCGAAGGTGCGAGCGGCTCGATCATCTCGCGGAGCTTGCGTTCCTCTTCGTCTAGGTCGAGCCTACCGATCAGCTTATGGATTGCCTCGGCACCCATTCCGCCCTCGAAATACTCGCCATAACGATCGGAGATCTCCCTCCAAAGGATCTCGTCTTCGATAATCTGGCGCGGGTGAAGATCCCGAAACTCGTCAAAGGCCCGCTTAGCAAGCTCGATCTCCTGATCAAAGCGCTCACGCGCTATCGAAATCTCCTTCTCACCAGTGCGCTGCCGAGCACGAACCTCGGAATCCTTTGCCCCTTGCGCCTCAAGTTCTGCTATCTCTTGCTCTAACGCCTGGAGCCTACGCTCGATGTCGATAGTCCTTGCGTCCTCGGTCTCTTTCAGCTCCTCATGCAGCTCCGCCTCTAAGTTTGCGAGCTCCAGATGCTTGCGATCCTCGTCGACCCACGTTACCAAGTTGGCGGCAAAATAGATGACCTTCTCGAGCTGCTTGGCCTTCAACTCCTCCTTCGGAGTAGTCCCCATGAGCAGATAAGCAAGCCAGCTCCTTGTTCCCCTCAAATACCAGATGTGTACGACGGGAGCCGCTAGCTCAATGTGGCCCATCCTCTCGCGACGAACCTTGGAGCGGGTAACCTCTACCCCACAACGCTCGCAGACGATCCCCTTGAAACGAACCCTCTTGTACTTACCGCAGTAGCATTCCCAGTCTCGCGTCGGACCAAAGATCTTCTCGCAGAACAGTCCGTCCTTTTCCGGTCGAAGCGTCCTGTAGTTGATGGTCTCGGGCTTTTTAACCTCACCATGGGACCAGTTCCTTATATGATCGGTCGTTGCTAGACCGATCCGAAGCTGGTCAAAGTTATTTACATCTAGCACCTATAGACCCCTCTCATTTCCACGGAGCTGGTCATCAAAGTCGGACCCACGTTCAGGACGAGATAGGTCAATCCCTAACTCTTCCGCAGTTCGATAAGCCGACTCATCTAGCTCTTTCATCTGTATCTCTTCGCCTGAAGAGG
>JAKAPB010000247.1 GCA_021823045.1 Actinomycetes bacterium
CCGATCTCTTGATGTAACGTTCACCACGTTGGAACTCTTGCTTCAGAACGAGGAAGGAACGAAAGCGGCCCGCGCCGCCTCCTTGTGCTCGCCGGAGCTGTCTTGACAGTCGAGACACCAAGCGGCTCCCGCTCATCCGTGAACGAACCATTTCAGCTAAATCATCAGCCTTGCCAAGTTCGTAGACTAAGAAGCTGAGTTGCGGATCGGCGATTTGCATCGCGACTCGTTCGGCCCTGTGACTCCCCAGCGGTTTTGCAATCGCGATGCGATAAGCTGACAAATCAGCAATTCGCCCGTACTCCTCCAAAAAAGACAGGGATCTAACGAATACGTCTCCGACCGGAGTCAGCGAAACGCCATTCTCGCCGAATTGGAGCTGCTCTCCAATGTACGCTTTCACAATGGACTTGGCTGACTGACGAAAAACGCGATCCAGATTGAGACGGGCAACGTGCAAGACCAGGCATCGTATCATTTCGGGTCCAAGCTCTTCGATAACTTCGGTTGAGCACACTCTGGCGACAACTAGATCTGCGACATCTTGTAACACGCCACTATCGATATCGGAAGTTCCGCGGGGGCTGTCAAGAAGCTGGTGGACGGTATCCTCTGCCCATTCAGGCAGCGGTCCTGCAACCGCCTCAGCCGCCCGAACGAAAGCAGGGAATTGGTCTCCAATCACGCGCGTCAGAATAGTTCCGCAACTCCGTATCGTGCCGAGTTGCCGAAGCTTTACTCGACGTGCACTGGTTCTGTCGTAGATCCAGGGAAGCGCACCTAGCACGACCCCGGTCAAAGCTGCGAGACCAGGTATGACACCGATGAGAAGTAGGAGTAAAATTACGAGAATTCCGGCAGCACCAAGAGTGTACAGCAAGAGCCAACTACGCCTTACACGATCGACCAGGTCGTTGAAAGTCTCCCTAACTTCCATTTCTGCCCAATGCTTCAGCGGAGAAATCGCTTCGCCGAATTGTACCGGCGCATCCTAAGTACGCGAGACCCTAAATGAGTTGGTGTACTCTAAGTCAGGGATTTCTTGAGGTCGACTCCAGTGCATAAGTATTACGATCGCCGCGCAGGGCTCTGCGATAACCATGATAACAATGCACTCCTGAGCGACTGCAGCCAGCGTCGCCCCCCAAGCCTGGCTGCGACAACCCGATTAAACCCATCGTGTTCCTTGGGAGAAGGGAACCTATAGACAACCCGTCCCGGGTCCCATGTTACTCGGATCCCGGGTTAGGGCGAAGTGCATGTGCGCTGATTTCCTCGATTCTGCGGGAGAGAGCCTCGACCTCGTGTTGGACTGTTGCGATGTTGGGATCCGAGGGTACATCGGCAGGGACTTGTTCGAACCACTCGACCCGATTCCCGAGTTGTCCCGACTGCCCATTCATCGGAGGTTCAGCTACCATAATGAGCAGCGCCTCCATATGGGTGAGGACAGTGGAGGAATTGACTGGAAGCACTCCAGGAAATTTCGATAGGCTGCCATCCGCGTTCACATTTCGAAATCCAAACCAACTGAAACGGTCCCAACGTCCAGTGAGGTGATCCCGTCGGTGGTCGCGTAGACGGTCTCCAATCGATCGTTGGTCGGCCTTTCCCACATAAACCAAGTCGTATCCGCGATACAAGGCGTAGATCCCTCTCTGGTCCCAAAAGTCTGAAACAGGGCCTTTCCGGGCCTCGAGCAGCCTACCCAACAGCTTACCGCCATCACCTGGCTTTCCCCAGAAGACTCTGTCAGATTGCCAGAACAACCCCACATTCTTGATCGGTACGGAATTCCACCGAACTTGTTTGGCCATCGATAGGGGTAATGGTCGGAGGAGCTTAATTATGTGTCGATACGTTTGTCTACTCCCTTATGCGAGCTGGGGGATGGCCCGGCTACTCAAATGACTCATCCCGTTCACCGTCTACGCACCCCGTAATGATCGACACTAAGTCGACGGCAACGATTCTGACTGCCACATGAGCGAGCGTGTCAGACTAAACATGACTCGATTGGCGATAAGCTCAGCTGATGACTTGACTACCTGCCGGCCGACTTGATGGCCTCTGTTGAAAGGTTCCTGCAATTGACATCATCAACAGTGCCGGCCAGATCAACCGGGATTAGGGTCGACGGGACAGATCCCCCTGCTCATCTTGGTGTTACCCGAAAAGACGGTCGGTCGCCTTAAGTTGCTGGGTCCATACGGAGGGCTGTGTCAGGTATTCTAGAGCTTGATGGTGTATCAAAGCTCATTCGGGACAACTTCGGCGAAGGGCTACAGATTAGTACCTTCCAATCAGTTGGTACGGGCCAAAACGCACGGAGGCATTATGTTGCGAAAACGGTAGATGGCAGAGCGTTCGGAATCAAGGTGCCTGTGGGCGGTGCGACCAACGAAGGGGTCGCGGGGTCCATTGCCCAGTTCCTGCACGCTCCCAATGCCACCCGCTACTGCCTCGACTCGGGCACGAGCCTTCCCGGATTTCCTCAGCTATCCAACGCGTCGTTGGTGAAGATCGAGTGGCTCAGGGGCGAGACGGGCAACCTTTCGAATGCGTCCGTACGAGAAGATATCCGTCGTTCCGGCGGGGTGTTCTTCCGACAATTCGGAGAGTGGGCGGCCCTCGGACTATTCCTAGGGATCAACGATCGGGACAATCCCGGGAACTGGGTATGGGACAAGACCAATCATCGCCTTCAGATGATTGACCTCGAGTACGCCTTCCAGGGTCGTCATCCGGAAGAGTACACCCGGCTGCTAACCAAAAACGAGATTGGACTCGCTGACCCAGCTAGGTGGAGAGAGAGTCAGAATTACTACCCCCAGGGCCTCATGCGAGGCTTCCTCTGCATGCGCCACAAGTTGAGAAGCCACATCCGGATTGTTAGCGAGTACCTCACGTCGATTCAGATGCCTGAGAGGGCGGCAGAATTGGTCGAACTCCTCAAAATTCCCGACCTTGAGGCATTTCGACCCATCACTAGGTCGGTCGCGGGTCCGTGATCCTGAATGTCAAAACCCTAAGCCGCGAGCCGACGTGTCCGAGAGTGAGTTCGATAACCGAAGCGTTGGCGGCGATGACCTCGAGCGACCTTCTGATGCTTTCGACGGAAGACCGCTCGATTGAATCACCAAGCATACTCCCGACCTCGACTCCGGATACAAGATCGGGTTCAAGATGGGCTGAATCCAATCGGAACCAGGGTGGCTCACGGACTCGTACCGCATAGACACTACCGAGAGCAAGGGAGCGAGCCCGTTCGTTCTCAAGCAATCCCGAGACGAAAGCGACGAAGGTTGAGCTTGTCAGCTCAATCGGGCTCGTCATCTCCACCATCCTTAGAATGGCATTTGTGGCGCTCTCATCAATCAACTGGCGGCTTAGCTCCGTAAACAGTCGGATAGATTGGGAACTCGCCTGTGAGCCCACCGCAGCTACTTCGGCAGCTTCAACTGGACCTCTGCCGAACACGGGGTGAAGAATCTCGGCCAAAGGAAAGTCAGTCATTCCTGCCTTTGGGGTGTCAACCCGGCCGAGCGCATAGCGTCGAATAGTTCCTTCATATCGTCGGCGAGCTCCTTCATCTCTCTTCCCGCCGTAACCTTTTGGTCAGCGGTCATTTTGGTTAAGTCGGGTGCTCCTAACCTCGCCGCGCGTACCATGACTTGAAGGAATTTCGAGACGACATCTGGTGGTGCCAGCTTCACGAACGCCTCGATTCCTCCGCGCGAAGTGAACTCCGTTGCCAAGGAATCCATCGATCGACCCGCGGCGAGCTCGAACTCGCCAACTCTTTGCAAGAACTCCCCCAGCGCGCGCGTAGTGTTCGGCGCAGCCTCCAAGAAGCGCTCCAGCGACTCAACTGGTGTCAAGTCCGCCGATCCGAATCGGGCGATGCCCCTTGACGAGGGCGTCTCTTCGTTAGTCATCTGAGTCTCGAGTTCGCTGCGGACTGAGATCACACCGGTTTCCCTGTCGGCA
Source organism: Actinomycetes bacterium (assembly GCA_021823045.1). The sequence continues at coordinate 3,991 of JAKAPB010000247.1, forward strand.
AGCGCCTCATGTCGACCAGTCCTATATCCAATTCTTGGCATTACGTTATCCTTTTGGAGTCGCATTGCCTCCAACTAACGGGAGTAGACAGTGACCACCTCCCAGAGCCACGCTCGAACATTTGAACTGCTTGTAGAGTCGAAGCGCGACGGTCGCATTACACTGCGTTGGCTGAGATGACTATTGCAGCCGCGAAATGAGGCGCCGCCGTCCCATTCTTGGAGTGAGTTCTTGCTCAGCTTGGAGTCGGGCATAACGCGGATATAAAAATGCGCGCCGATCGATGGACTTCCGTACAAGCCC
>JAKAPB010000248.1 GCA_021823045.1 Actinomycetes bacterium
CCGATCTAGCGATTTCCGCTGCTGACACAGAGATAGGGTCGATGATCTCCGAAGCAATCGAGAAGGTTGGCAAGGACGGCGTCATAACTGTCGAGGAGTCGAACACCTTTGGAATGGAGATGGACCTTGTCGAGGGTATGCGATTTGACAAGGGGTATATTTCTCCTTATTTTGTGAGCGATCCCGAGTCGATGTCAGCTTCCCTTGAAGATCCCTACATATTGATCTATGGGTCTAAGATTTCCAATGTCCGAGATCTCCTTCCTGTGCTCGAGAAGGTCATGCAGAGTGGAAAGCCCATGGTCATCCTTGCAGAGGACGTCGAGGCCGAAGCCCTTGCAACTCTTGTGGTCAACAAAATTCGGGGCACGTTCAAGTCGGTGGCAGTAAAGGCGCCTGGATTTGGCGAGCGCCGCAAGGCGATGTTGCAGGATATCGCCATTCTCACCGGTGGCCAAGTGATAACAGAAGAGGTTGGCCTGAAGCTCGAGTCAGTTACGCTCGATCTTCTTGGAAGGGCGCGCAAAGTCGAAGTCACCAAAGACGAAACGACAATCATCGAGGGCAATGGAACTGAAGATGATATCAAGGCACGCATCAAGCAGATCAAGACCGAGATAGAGAACACTGATTCCGATTACGATCGCGAGAAGCTTCAGGAGCGTCTGGCCAAGCTCTCGGGTGGTGTGGCGATAATCAAGGTCGGCGCGGCCACAGAAGTCGAGTTGAAGGAAAAGAAGCACAGGATCGAAGACGCCGTGTCGACGACCAAAGCAGCTATCGAAGAGGGAGTAGTCCCTGGAGGTGGAGTGGCTCTACTTAGGGCACAGGCCTCTATTCTCGGCCTCGCGGATATCCTTGAAGGAGACGAAGCGACCGGTGCCAAGATTGTGGCAAAGTCAGTTGAAGAGCCTCTGAAGCAGATTGCGGTCAATGCGGGGCTTGAGGGCGGCGTGGTTGTTGAGAAGGTAAAGGCTTTGACAAATCCTTCTGAGGGCTTTAATGCAGCCACTGGCGTGTATGAGGATCTCGTGAAATCGGGCGTCATCGACGCCGTAAAGGTGACACGGTCTGCGCTTCAGAACGCTGCTTCGATTGCAGGGCTGTTCCTCACCACTGAGGCGGTCGTTGTGGAGAAGCCAGCGGAGAAAACTCCGGCGGCCCCAGCTCATGGCATGGAAGACTATTAAGCCACAAAAATTTGAGGATATAGACAATTAGGGAGGCTGCGGTCTCCCTAATTTGTTTTGTACGCCCGGCATGGGTGATCGATTGGAGGTGAAAGTCCTCTAGGGGAAGCGGCGATGCTAACCCTGAGCCGGAGGCAACTGCGTCACTGCGAAGTGGGGTGGGAAGGAAGCCCGAGGCGAGACCTCTGCACCGAGGAACACGAACTGCGTACAAGGCCGATCTACCTGGGTGAGCCAGCAAAGCATGGTAAAGCCCGTCATCGCCAAAGGGTGGGTAAGTAAACGCAGCGGGAGTAGAGGGACATCTGTCATTCTTATCCGGGGAGATCTGTTCGGGTGTCTTTAGCTAGCTGAAGACGGCTGCAGTTGGAAACAACAACGGCTGACCGGGCAGAAGTCAGCAGAGGCCATAATACCTAGTAGGGAGTAGATCACGGCTAGGGAAGGGCCGAACGTCAAAGAGACTATGAACGTGATTCTCGAAGGTGAATCCAACAATCGCAGCCATCCCAATCAACTGGGCCTCTGGGAAAAGATAGAGGTGAGTCCTCAAGGTATTTCCAGAGAGCGTAGGAATCACTCGGCGGTCACGTCACAGAACTCTCAACCACTACTTGCCGAAAGAGAGCAATTACAACAGCTGTTCGAGAAAGTATTCTCGAAAGCTAATCTCTCTCAGGCACTAAAGCGCGTCGAAGCGAATAAAGGTGCTCCGGGTGTAGACAACATGACCACAGACCAATTGCGTCCGTGGCTCCATGGCAACTGGCCAGAAGTACTTGACTCTCTTCAACGTGGCACATACAGACCCATGCCAACAAAAATGGTCACGATTCCCAAGGCCAGTGGTGGCATGAGGACACTTGGCGTGCCAACGGTGTTGGATCGGCTGATCCAACAATCCATAGCTCAGGTACTCAGCCCAATCTTTGAGCCCATTTTCTCGGGCTCCTCCTTTGGATTCCGGCCTAAAAGGAGCGCCCACCAAGCACTTCTAAAAGCTCAGGAATACATAAATGGAGGCCATCGCTACACCGTCAGTATTGACCTTGAGAACTTCTTCGATATGGTCAACCATGATGTACTAATGGCAAAGGTGGCCAGAAAGATAACGGACAAGAAGCTGCTAAAGCTCATACGCGCATATTTGAATAGTGGCATTACGATAGATGGCGCTATAGAGAGCAGAACAAAAGGGACTCCACAAGGGCCTGTTGTCGCCCCTGCTCGCCAACGCGGTCCTGCACCGTTTGGATCGGGCATGGACCCAACGGCATCAGCGCCTTGGGATGCTCATACGCTACGCAGACGACGAAGTGATCTGTTGTGCGACCAAGGAGAGAGCCGAGGCCGCCCTGGCGGTCCTGGCTGGTATCTTGGGGGAACTCGGTCTCAATTTACAGAGATCGAAGACCCGGATTGTCTGCGTGGCCGACGGCAGACAAGGGCTCGACTTTCTCGGGTTCCATCATCGGATGGTGCCCGCTCGTCGCAACCCGAAGCGTCGTTACCTGGCGTGCTGGCCGAGTGACAACAAGATGGTCCAGGCCCGTTCCAGTATACGGGAGTTGACTGGGCGGAACCGACGCCATGTCCCCACCCACCTGCTGGTTGAAGAGCTCAACCAGTATCTGCGGGGCTGGCGACAGTACTATCGCTTTGGGAACTCGACCCGCCGTTTCGCCAAGCTCGACCGCTACGTGTTCGAGCGTATGGCGTTACTGCTCTCCAAACGGCACGGCCACCATGGACGGGGTTACGGCATGAAACTCATCATCATGTCGGGTGGCAACCTCGGACTACTTCGGCTGACTGGGACCATCGTTTACGGCAGGATCGTGCATGCCGCTGGTGAAGGGCATCGGTAAGCCGGATGAGGGAGAACCTCATGTCCGGATTGATGGGGGGGCGCTGGAAACGGGGCAGCCCGGCAGGCCATCTGCGGGTCCTGGGCCGGTGTGCTGGAAAATGCCACCACAATGGCCTGGTCGGGACCCAGCCTGTTGGATACTTGTACCCGCGCCAGCGCTCTACCCTACTCAGTCTCATCCAGTCTCCCAAAGTGTTCAAGGAACTGGACCAATGGCTGAGACGGCGCCTGCGACAGGTGAGGTGGAAAGAGTGGAAGCGGCCCAAAGCCCGCTTTCGGAATCTCCGTGCCTTAGGTCTGAGTCGAAACCTGGCAACAAATGCGGCTGGGAGCGGGAAAGGGTCTTGGCGGCTGTCAGCATCCCAACCCCTAACAATTGCAATGGATAACCAATACTGGGAGAAACTCGGACTACAAGGATTCGAGCAGTGTTGGAACCGTCGTCGGTTATTTTGACGAACCGCCGGATGCGGGCCCGCATGTCCGGTGGTGTGGGAGGGGGCTGGGTGACCCAGTCCCCCTACCCAATTAATGTCTTGGATCTCTTGGTCGAAGGTTGATTCAGCAGATTTGCTTTACATCGATGCGGGTGCCGAGTGGCGGTACCGAGAATCTGAACATTGGGCAGTTTTCGGAGCAACATGCAGTAGTTAACAAGACGTCTGGTGAGATTTCAAGGATAAAATATGCGGAGTTAGAGCGTGAGTTGCGTTACAAGACTCACTAATTTGGTTGGCCTACATGCTTGACATGGCTGGGAACAGCATTTATATTGTTATTTTGTGTATTGTCTACAAGGTCCGAAGTGGGCCTTGTGCGCGATACGAGCGTCTAATTTCCCGTTCTGGGCGCCATTTCAGAGTGATCTGAAAAGACCAGCAGGGGATAAATAGACACCAGACCAGAACAGAACCGCACTGAAAAAGTGCAGGAGGATGTAGAGGTAATGGACATAAATAAATTAGAGGGGCGTAGTCGAGGAAGTTCATTCCGTCGGCGCGCCCTGACGCTGGTTGGAGTATCTGCTCTGACCTTGAGCGGAGTCGGAGCGGCCGTATTTGGCGCGTCCCAGGCATTCGCAACAACTGCACTGGCAAGCAGTAATTTTATAATTGGAAGTCTTACTTCAGTCACTGGAGTGAGTGCGACGGTTGCACCTACCGTGCCTGGTGGGACGTCGACTTATAAAGTTACAATGACACTAACTACGGCCGCAACCGC
>JAKAPB010000249.1 GCA_021823045.1 Actinomycetes bacterium
GAGCGCTAGCTGCAAAATACAAAAACCGCTGGGCTGTAGTGATATTGGACAATCGAAGCTTTGATCATCGCCCGGTAAGGGTCGTGGTGAGCCTTCCGCTGAAAAAGGGCGCTAGGGTCTCCTCGGTCAGTGGATTTGTCACCTCCGACTCCAGCTCTTGGGCGGCGGTGGATCATCTTGGCTATCAATCAAATACCTTCAGTACCGTAGTGACCGATCAGAGTGTCTCGAGTTTCGTGGCCAAGGTTTCATAAGGTCATAGTGGCGTGAACATTTGGCGATAAATATCCGCTGAAGCCCGAAAATTACAAAGTGGCAATTTAAAGTTGCTTAGTGCTGTTTTTCGAATCAGAAGTGAGAAGATGATGGGATGACGAAGGTGCGAGTTGGACCGAAAGATCAGATAACCGCCGTAATACTCGCTGCTGGTCAGGGTACCAGGATGAGGTCAGAGAGGCCAAAGCCGCTAGCGATGATCTGCGGAAAGCCGATGCTGGGCCATACCTTGGAAGCGGTAGTAGATACTAAAAGAGTTTCAAAAGTGGTGGTCGTCGTCGGATTCGGAGCCGAAATGGTGAGAAGAGAGGTCATCGAATCCGACTTCATCGACCCCGATATCGAGGTGGTATTCGTAGAGCAGAAGGAGTTGAGGGGGACTGGCGACGCCCTCGGAGTCGCCCTCACTAAATTGCCTGATCCACTGACCGGAGGGGTCGACACACCAAGGGACATCCTCGTCGTACCGTCAGACGTTCCGCTTGTGACTTCTGCGACCCTTGGGGGCTTGATCGATGCCCATCGAGAACATCAAAGGGCTGCGACGATCCTTTCAATGAAGGTAAAGGAGCCCGCGGGCTACGGGAGGATAGTTAGAAAAGCCTCGGGGGAAGTGGTGGAGATTGTCGAGGATCGAGACGCCAATCCCGAGCAGGCGAAGCTGGATGAGGTAAATACGTCTATCTACCTATTTGAATACGGACACCTTCCGGCGATTTTGCGAAGATTATCCCCAGTTAACTCGCAGAACGAGTACTACTTGACTGATGCGATATCTGTGCTTTCAAGGGCCGGCTATTTGGTCTCGGCTGAGGTGCTCGACGACCCGGTCGAGGCGATGGGTGTGAACGACAAGAAGCAGCTCTCTGAAGTGGAAGAGATCATGCGCAAAAGGAACAACGACCACTTGATGTTTGCCGGGGTCACGATTGTCGACCCGAGTTCCACCTATATTGATTCGTCTGTCGTTGTCGGAAGGGATACGACTATCTGGCCCGGGACAATACTTAGAGGACATTGCACAATCGGGTCTGGTGTCGAACTAGGGCCAAGGGTGACACTACTAGACTGCGAAGTCGGAGACGGTGCCCGGCTCAGGGAAGTCGTGGCTGAAGCTGCGCGTTTTGGATCCAATTGTGATGTTGGCCCATACGTAGTTGTTCGCAACGGTGTGAAAGTGGAGGCTGGAACGGTCGTCGCTCCTTTTTCGACACTGGAGTAAGAAACTGTGGAGCTAGTACCAACAAAGAGACTCGAAATCTACACGGGTAGATCCCATCCGAGCTTGGTTAAAGAGATCGCCAACCATCTAGATGTCGAGCTTGGGGACGTCTTGTTGAGGGAGTTTTCGGACGGCGAGATCCACTGCCGCTACGGAGAGTCGGTTCGCGGCAAGGATATCTTCGTCGTGCAGAGCCATGCAAAGCCGGTAAACGATTCGATCGTCGAGCAGTTGATCATGATCGACGCAGCGAAGAGGGCCTCGGCCAAACGAATCACGGCGGTCTGTCCGTACTTTGGCTATTCGCGCCAAGACCGCAAGGCTACTGGGAGGGAGCCGATTACGGCGAAGTTGGTCATGGATATGCTGCAAGCAGCCGGGGCCGACAGGGTGATAACAGTAGATTTGCATTCTGGTCAGATACAGGGATTTTTCAACGGTCCGGTCGACCATCTGACCGCTATGCCCGTCCTGGTCGATTACCTAAAGCCCTATCAAGGTACCGACCTGGTCGTTATCGCCCCGGACGCCGGCCGGGTCAAGGTCGCCCAGCGATTTTCCCAGCAGCTTAACTTAGATCTCGGGTTTGTCCATAAGAGGCGACCAAGGGGCACGATGAACAAGGTCGAAGCTTTAGAGGTCGTCACCGAGGTAGACCTTAGGGGCAGACGATGTGTAATTATCGACGACCTGATCGATACCGCCGGGACGATCTGTGCGGCTTCGGAGCTACTTAAAAAGAAGGGTTGTTCTGAGGTTTGGGCTATGGCGACCCACGCGGTACTCTCTGGAAAGGCAAAAGACAACTTGATGGCTTCATCGATCTCGAAGCTCGTGGTGACCGATACGCTGCCGATCCCGACGGAAAAGCTCTTTGCAAAGTTGGAGATCCTCTCCATAGCAAAGATCATCGCCCAGGCGATCGGGGCGGTCTTTGAGGATACTTCGGTCTCCGATATTTTCCAGGGCGACAACCTCATGTAGGACTAGTAGCCGGACGGTCTTGCCCGATTATCTTGACCCGTTTAGCACTAGCGCTAGTTCGATGATGCGCTTTTTAGCCGATCCGACTAGTATGTTGTTTCCGTTGCGCCGATTCGGCGCCGTAGAATTTCCGATTTTTGCCGGGGAGCGATCATAGTGGCTCAGATTGTAGTAAAAGCCGAAGAACAGAGGGAAACAGGTTCAGCGCCATCGCGCAGGCTGAGAAGCGCCGGAAAGGTTCCAGGCATACTCTATGGCCCAGGCGGAGCCACCTCCGTGAGCTTCGATGCCAGGGAGTTTAGGAACTCGTTCGCTGGCCGGGCATCTAGGGGCTCATTAGTCTCCCTGCAGCTTCCATCGGGTCCTCGCCTTGCAAGAATCCAGGACCTACAGCGTCATCCGGTCAGGAGGGAGATCTCCCATGTCGATTTCATGGAGATCGACATGGCCGAGATTATCACCGCATCGGTCGGACTCGACGTCGAAGACGGGCTCACCCTACAGATGACCTCCATCGACCTCGTCGGACCGGCTGGAGCCATCCCTGGCTCGCTAGCCGTGACCTTGGATAGCGCCGACGCCGAAGGCAACGTGATTGTTTCGAAGCTAGCCCTTCCCAAGTCGATTAGCGCTGTACTCGATGCCGATGCTGTGGTCGCGACGCTCACCCCGGTTGAGTGACCCTGCCTCGCTACAAGCCAAGGCAAAGTGGTTGATCTTAGGTCTGGGTAACCCCGGAGATAAATACGCTTCAACTAGACACAATGCTGGAGTTTGGGCCCTTGAAGAGATTTCAAAAGAGCTCAGTGCACCACTGCGGCTGAAGCCGCGTGACGAGATGGCGATCTCTGAGGTTGACTACTTGGGATCCTTGGTCGTTTTGTGCTTCCCCCAGACCTTTATGAATGAATCTGGTAGGGTCCTTTCTCCCCTTCGAAAGAAGTACGGTTCCTTCGAAGGTTCCAATATTCTGGTGATCCACGACGAACTCGACCTCGAAGTCGGCGTGGTCAGAGTGAAAAGTGGTGGCGGACTAGCAGGACATAATGGGCTCAAATCGGTTGCTGCACATTTTGGAAGCAACGATTTCCAAAGGATAAGGATCGGCATCGGGCACCCTGGTGATAGGAATAAGGTGTTGAACTGGGTACTCTCGCCGCCATCCAAGGAAGAGGCGGAGCTTATCGGGATCGCCGCAAAATTAGCCAAAGACGCTGCCCTCTCTCTAATCGGCCAAGGGGCCGAAAAGACGATGGCGGAGTTCAATGCCAGACAGTCCTGACTACCTGAGCCCAAGAGGACTCTTAGGTGTCTTTGCAAGATCAGCCTCAGATGAGGACCCGAGGGCGCTGGGCGATTCCCTACCTTCTGGAGCTTGGTCCAGCTATATCGCTGCGATTGGGGAGTATTTAGGCCAGACGAAAAGGATCCTCGTCGCCACGCCGACGCAGAAAGACGCCTGGCGACTCTTCAGCGAGCTCAAGTCGCTCTACTACCCGGAGTCAATCAGCTACTTCCCACCGTGGGAGACGCTGCTCTTTGAAAGGGTCTCGCCTTCAGCCCTTACCGCCGGTCAGCGGCTCAAGACGCTTTGGCGCCTTAGTGAGGAGCCGAACTTTGGGGCGAGAGTGGTAGTCGCACCGATTGCAGCACTTTTGCAGAGACTAAACCCAACTTGGACTTCACTCGCCCCGATTGTGATTCGAGCCGATGGTTCACTGGATGCTTCGGAATTAGCTTTAAAGCTCAGCTTTTTTGGCTATCGGCGTGAATATCAGGTGGAACATCGTG
>JAKAPB010000250.1 GCA_021823045.1 Actinomycetes bacterium
GGATCGGGGGGTTGAGCTTTCCGACCTAATTCAAGAGGGCACCTTCGGGTTGATCAGGGCGGTAGAAAAATTCGACTGGAGGAGGGGCTTTAAGTTCTCCACCTACGCCACTTGGTGGGTGAGGCAATCACTGCAAAGGGCCGTGCACAACCATGGCCAGGCAATTCGCCTCCCCATGGAGGCGGCCGAGAGGTCTAGGAGGGTCGACAACGTGACCAGGGAGCTGGCCGCCGACCTAGGACGCAACCCGACGGAAGAGGAGATCGCTGAGGCATCAAATCTATCCTCCTCCCAGCTCGCCGACGTCAGACACGCCGCAAGGGTGGTGGCGAGCCTAGACCAGGCGGTTGGTCCAGAGGGTGAGACCAGCCTCGGAGACCTCGTCATAGGCTCGGATACTTCATTTGAAGATAATGTTGACGAAGCCTTGGCCCGTGATCAACTCAGAAAAGCGGTGGAGGAACTCGACCCGTTGGAGAGGGCCGTAGTTACCCTGCGATTCGGACTGAACGGAGAGCGGCCGGCATCACTGGAGGCCACGGCGAGGATGCTCGGAATAGGGCCGAGGAGGGCTAGGCGCCTAGAGGCCTCGGCGCTAGACAGGCTCGCCGATCATCCCGGACTGAAGGCTCCGGCGGCCTAAGAGCCATCAGGCGATTTTGATAACCCACCCGACGTAGTCGCCGGGTGGGTTTTTTAGTGGTCAGAGCGGAAATACCGAGTCAAGAATCTCGTCTACCTCGGAACCCTTCATCGGACCGATCGCTCCATAGATTAATTGTCCGCCCCCTCGCTCAAGTCGCTCAAGGCGCTCAAGGCGCGACTTCACGAAGGCTTCGGATTCAACCCGACTCGCAAATTGGATCATCAGCGAAGCTTGCAGTAAAAGGCCGAGGCTTGCGACAAAGCTCCTCGTACTCCACTCATCGAAAGTCCTACTTTTCAACTGCTCGGTGACAGAACGGGCCGCTTCATCGTACGTCGAATATAGACCACTCCCCTTTTTGAGCTCGATCTCCACAGCATCTGCAGCCGACTGCTCCTTCGCAAGGGCGCGCCGAACATCGAGTGCATTTACGTTACCGGCTCCCTCCCAGATGCCATTTAGCGGTGATTCCCTAAATAGGCGGGCCGTAACCGAGTCCTCGACGTAACCGCTCCCCCCTAAGCACTCCATCGCCTCGGCAACGAAGCCAGGGGCCCTCTTGCAGACGAGGAATTTCGAAATTGCGACGCCAACCCTCTTTAGTTGCGCCTCTAGCTCATCAGAAGCCGAGAGATCGGCCGCTTGTGACATCCTTAGCGCCATCAAGGTGGAAGCTTTCGATTCCAAAGCGAGGTCGACAAGCACATTTCGCATCAGTTCATGCTCGATGAGCTTCTTAGCAAATGCTGACCTTTTCGAGGCGAACCAGAGGGCTTGAACTAGGGAGTGCCTCATGTGGGCCGCCGACCCGACGAGCGAATCGAGCCTACAAAAGCCGACCATATCCATGATCGTCTTTACTCCCCGATTCTGCTCCCCGACTGGAAGACCAATGGCACCCAGAAACTCGATTTCCGCTGAAGCGTTAGACTTATTACCGAGCTTCTCCTTTAGCCTCTCGATCCGGATTCCATTTTTACGCCCGTCCTCCAGCACCCTAGGCACCAAGAAACATCCCTGTCCCTCTGGTCCGTAGGCCAAAGTCATAAAGCCGTCCGACATCGGAGCAGAACAGAACCACTTGTGCCCGATCAACTCGTAAGTTCCATCGCCTAGCGGTATTGCTCGGGTGGAGTTAGATCTTACGTCGGAACCACCCTGCTTCTCCGTCATGGCCATTCCCATCGTCAACCCGGCCTTTTTCATCGGATCCTGGGTCGAGTAATCGTAAATCCTAGATCGCAAAAGCGGTTCCCAAATCTTCGCCAAATCCGGCTCATGCCTTAGCGAAGGGACGCTCGCGTGGGTCATAGAGACCGGACATCCGTGCCCAGCCTCTATCTGGGACGCCAAGTAAAGTCCTACTGCCCTTTTGAGGTGAGCGTGCTTATCCGGGCTATTTACTTCGGGGAAGCTTGCGGTTCCCCTCGAAATGGTCAGTTCCATCAGCCGGTGCCAGGACGGATGAAATTCCACCTGATCGATGCGATTTCCACCTTTGTCATAGGACCTTAGCCTCGGTGGATACTCGTTGGCCTGCCTTGCCATCTCAATTACTTCGAGACTCCCAAGTAATCCACCGAATTCAGACAGATCCTGCTGCTCTACTCCGAAATAGCCAAAAAAGCTTGCCAGGGTGCTATCAGTATCGAAAAGGTTGTATCCGAATAGCTCCTCCGGCTGGTTGTACACATCATGAGTAAGAAAATCGCTCTTCGTCACGAATACACCTCGCGTTCTGTTTGAGATACCTTGAGCCAAGTTACTCAATCAGAGGGAGCGATACCATCCAGGAGCCACCAATCCCGACTTTTAGCTGGTGGCCAAGGTGGACGAAGACAACTTAATTCCCACTCGGAACCGACCAGCATGATTAATGCGCTGGATCCCTTATTAGACCCATTCGACTACTTGTAACTTCCGGTTGAATCCCTCTTCAGGCTCATTAAAACCGACTCGGGATCGCCACAGCCCACGATCCATTGATCAAATTCTTCTCCAACGAGGTGGATTCGAAGCCCTTTTGGCTGGTCGTGGTGGACGACCGCAAAGGTCTTCACACCTTGGGACTCAAATGCGCCTACTGCGAGGTGTCCGGACTTAGCTAAAGCGTGTGCCTTAATATTTGGAAGCTCCACAGATGCATCCTCGATGACCTCCACGGAAGTTATCGAGGTCACGTAGGCGTCCACTTCCTTATGAAATGCCTCAAGCTTTTCAACATTAGACATCGAAAGAACTATCTTGTCTCCATCTATGAATAATTCGGCCACGTCTCACCCCCATCACTCCACTTAGACCGGAATATTACTACAAAGCGGGGGCAGGCACTATTAGAAAAAATATCCCCCACTGGAGTAACTCGATCCAGATATCGACAGGGATGCCATTTAGCGCGCCTTTTCAAGCTCGCTGAGTACAAGTTCCAGATCCCCTGGAAGACGGGCCTCAAATTTCATCGACACACCATTGGTCGGATGGGAAAACTCGAGTCGGCATGAATGAAGATACGGCCGATTGAGCTTCTCAATCGACTTTCCTTTGTAGGTGGGATCCCCTACCACCGGGTGGCCTACCGCTGAAAGGTGAACCCTTATCTGATGCGTCCTCCCCGTCATTAGGGTCAACCTCAAAAGGGTAAATTCGCCAGTCCCTTCGAAACGCCTTTCGACCTTATAATGGGTGACCGCCGATCGGCCCGACCGCGACACCGCCATCTTGAGCGGCTCACGAATCGATCGGGCGATAGGTGCGTCAATGACACCCTCGTCAAATTCGACTAACCCGGTTACGAGGGCCAAATATGTCCTTTGGACTTGATGCTCTTTGATCATCTCGGAAAGTCCTTGGAAACCTTGTTGCGAAAGGCCAAAAAGCATCAGTCCACTCGTCCCCTTATCTAGTCGATGGACCACACCGAAACGACCCGGCGCACCAAGGCCATCAATTCTGGGAAAGAGTGACAATAGACGCTGCGACATAGTCCCGGTGGTGTTATTCGAACCAGGGTGAACGACTTGACCTGCCCTTTTATTTATCACGGCGACATCGCCATCGAAATAGACCAGGTCCACAGTGGTCGAAGCGCGGGCGGCCTCCGTTGGGATTGCCTCCTCGTCTTTGACCATTGCGCTAAGGGTCTGCCCCGCCTCAACCTGAACCGATGCCTTGTCAACTACCAGACCATCGAGGAAGACGTCGCCGTTGGCCACGAGTTTGGCGACTGCCGTCCTTGGAAGACCGAGAAGCATCGATAGACATCGGTCGACCCTCACACCCTCTAAAGAATGTGGAACGACGAAACTCGGATAACTACCCACTGAAATGCCCCTATGGCTTATGCCTGAGCCCAAAAGCAATTACCACTACGCCGAGTACTACAGCGGCGTCCGCGATGTTGAAGGTAGGCCAGAACCTTAAATAGATGAAGTCGATTACTCCGCCACCGTTATTCCTAAATATCCGGTCGACAAAGTTGCCCAAAGCCCCACCCGCCAGGAGCGCTATCCCAATTAGCATCGTCGTCTTTGCAACTTTAAAGGTCGCGTATGCGAGCACAGCCAGGGCGAGTAGAACGAACATAGCAATTATATAGGGATGCCCCCGACCAAGCGAGAAA
>JAKAPB010000251.1 GCA_021823045.1 Actinomycetes bacterium
AACTTAGCAAGAAGGTAGCAAATTTAAATAATCCCTCTGTGATCGCCTCCCTCGCCCGTTCTCAATACGGGATGGTCAGTCCCGGACAGCAGGGGACGATCAACCTTCCGACGACTTCGACGTCGAAGACGGGCTGACTAAGCTAATTTCGGGCCATCGAGGCTGGTTGAGCCGCCTTTCGAGAGCGCCTGGACCATGCTGTTTTTAGCTGGATGCCTTGAGCTTGCCAAGGTTAGCTCAAGCCGAAGTGACCCCTAAAGCCCTCTCTGAAGGCGGTTAAAGTGGGCCCATTCCAAAAGAGCCGCCTATGGTAGGCACGTAGAAAATGCAGCTATCTCGGGCCGGACACCTCGGAAGGGGGAACTTCGGGTTAGATCAGCGAGCTACTCGAATAAGCGGATGGGGGTAGTTTGATCTAAGCGACCCAATTGCTACAGCGGTCAGAATCGCAACGAGACCGATAGCACCGAGATCCAACTATGCATCTAATTCTATCCTCTAATGCGGCCTGGTTACTTCGACTCCGTTCCTTTGCAGAGCCTCTGGGTCTCGACTTATTTGCAGAGCTTTGTCGCTCGACAACTTGCCCGTCTCTTTGGTTCGGCAACACTCGAGGCAATTGATGATTTTGCACTATTACCTCTAAGGCTTTAATCCATGCCATTTACCCATCGGTTTTCTATGTTGTACACGGTCGAATTAGCAAAGTTTATCTGAGTTATCAACAGTTTTTTGTGACAACGTTCACTCTAGGGTTGCGGAAAGTGATAGCTTTCATCATTGGGTCTAGAAAGTCGATTTCGGGCTTCTAGTTACGCCAGCGATATATGAGAAGGGATAGTTGATGAAGGTTTCAATGACCGTCAACGGGAAGAGCGTCTCCCGCGACGTGGAGCCGAGGACCCTATTGGTCCACTTCATTAGGGAGGACCTAGCCCTGACCGGTACGAATGTGGGCTGCGACACTTCGTCGTGTGGAGCCTGCACTGTGCTGATCAACGGCGAATCAGTAAAGTCGTGCACCACTTTGGCGGTTATGGCCGATGGGGCAGACGTGATGACCATCGAGGGAATGGCAAATGAAGATGGGACTTTGCATCCTATCCAGAAGGCATTTCAAGAAAATCACGGCCTTCAGTGCGGTTTTTGTACCCCAGGTATGGTGATGGCCTCCTACTCCTTGATCAAGGAGAACGATCACCTAGACGAGAAGGCGGTGCGGGAGGGCCTCGAGGGCAACCTCTGCCGCTGCACCGGCTATCACAACATAGTCAAGTCGGTTTTAGCCGCAGCTTCTGAGATGGGGGCCTAAATGACTACGATTACTAACGCTTCTTCGGGCGTAATTGGCCAGCCGATGCTTCGCAGGGAGGATCCGAAGCTACTTTCAGGGGAGGCTCGCTTCACGGACGACCTGAAGATCCCCGGGGCACTGTGGATCGGCCTCGTGCGTTCACCTTTTGCCAACGCAAAGATTATCTCCATTGATACCCAAGACGCAAAGGCCTCTCCGGGGATTGTAGCCGTTTACGTCGCATCGGATCTACAGTCGGAATGGGCAGGTCCGATCCCGTCGGCCTGGCAGGTCACCCCGGACATGAAGAGTCCTGCGCACTACCCGCTTGCTTCAGTAAAGGCCAACTACGTTGGCGATCCAGTGGCGGTTGTCGTCGGTAGGTCAGCTACCGAGGTCGCCGACGCGGTCGCTCTCGTCGATGTCAGCTACGAGGAGCTACCCGCCGTCGTGGACCTAGAGGAAGCCCCCAGCGATGCAAACGTGATCCATGAGGAACTCGGCACAAATAAGTGCTATGTGTGGGAACTGAATCCGAACCCACAAGGGATCGAAGACGCCTTTAAATCCGCCGCACACGTGGTCAAAGAGCGTTACATCCAGCAGAGGTTGATTCCTGCGGCGATGGAGCCAAGGAGCGTAGCGGTGGTCCCCTCACCAATGGGTGGCGATTTCACACTGTATTCTGCGACCCAGATTCCCCACATTCTCAAGGTGATGACCGCCCTGACCGTTGGTATCTCTGAATCCAAGATCCGGGTTATCGCCCCTTCGGTTGGTGGCGGATTTGGTTCGAAGCTCGATGTCTATCCCGAGGAGCTGCTATGCCTAGCCCTCGCCCGCAAGCATAAGGTCCCCGTTCGTTGGACCGAAGAGCGTACCGAAGGTGCGCAGGCGACGATCCAAGGTCGCGGTCAGGTGCAACATATTGAGTTAGCCGCCGACAAGGACGGAAAACTCCTAGGGGTTCGTGCCGATATCATCGCAGACATGGGTGGATATCAGCAGCTGATTACCGCTGGGGTGCCGCTGCTCGGTGCATTTTTATACCACGGCGCATATCACACCCCGACCTACGCCTTCAAGTGCACCGGCGTCTACACCAACAAGACCCCAACCGACGCATATCGCGGCGCAGGAAGGCCCGAGGCGACCTACGCTATCGAGAGAGCGATGGACTCCCTCGCCAAGGCGGTAGGGGTAGATCCGGCGGAGATCAGGCGGCGTAACTTTATTCCGACCGAGTCCTTCCCTTATAATTCGCCAGCCGGTCTGGTCTTTGATTCAGGGAACTACGGTCCGAATCTAGATCAGGCTCTGGCGGCGGTGGGTTACGATACCTTGAGGGCCGAACAGGAGAAGCGGAGGGCCGAAGGTTCCACGAAGCATCTTGGTATCGGGCTCAGCTTTTTCGTCGAGATGTGCGGGCTCGCACCGTCTAGGGTTCTGGCGAGTTTGAACTACGCCGCTGGTGGTTGGGAATCTGCCACGGTTCGAATTCTGCCGACCTCTAAAGTCCAGGTCGTTACGGGTTCAGCTCCCCATGGGCAGGGTCACGAGACCGTCTGGGCGATGATTGTCGCAGACAAGCTGGGTATCCCTGTGGATGATATAGAAGTCCTCCATTCAGACACCTCGATCGCCCCTCACGGAATGGACACCTACGGCTCCCGTTCATTGAGCGTCGGTGGGTCGGCGGTACATATTGCGACCGAGCGGGTGCTGGAGAAGGCCCAGAAGATAGCAGCCCATCTGTTGGAGGCGTCCGAGGATGACCTTGAGTACCAAGGCGGAATATTTAGTGTCAAGGGTTCGCCAGACAAGACCATGCCACTAGCGGCGATCGCCTTCGAAGCATTCACGGCGCACAACCTCCCAGATGGAGTCGAACCAAATCTCGAGGCTTCGACTACTTGGGATCCGCCTAACTTTACCTTCCCCTTCGGCAGCCATATCGCAGTCGTGGAGGTAGATGAGGAGACTGGCAAGGTTGAACTCTTGCGATATATGGCGGTGGATGACTGTGGGCCGAGGGTGAATCCGATGATAGTTGAGGGCCAGATCCACGGTGGGTTGGCGCAAGGCATCGGGCAGGCTCTCTACGAGGAGGCGGTATACGACTCTGCTGGCAACCTGTTGAACGCTACATTCGCTGACTACTTGTTGCCTTCAGCGGCCGAACTCCCAACTTTCGAGCTGGGCAATACCGTAACACCTTCGCCGACTAATCCACTCGGCGTCAAGGGTATCGGCGAGGCGGGAGCTATCGCATCTCCCCCGGCGGTAATAAATGCCGTCGTAGACGCACTTAGCCACATTGGACCCGTCCAGATCGAGATGCCGGCTTCACCCGAGAGGGTTTGGAAGGCTATTCAGGCCGTAAGGGCCTAGGCAGACCCTAAAAGGAGAATGATGTATCCAGCAAGTTTTAACTACCTCCGAGCCTCATCAGTTCGAGAGGCGATATCGATGATTGGAGACAATGAAGACGCCAAGTTCATAGCTGGCGGACATTCGCTGATTCCTCTGATGAAGCTTCGGCTAGCAACTCCTCCGACCTTGGTAGACATCGGGAGGCTCACGGAGCTCTCCTACATAAGGGAAGACGGCGGACAGATAGCTATCGGAGCCCTGACGCGCCATAGGGACCTCGAGGTCTCTGCGGTGCTTAACGCTAAAGCACCGATCATTGCCAAAGTGGCGGGGCAGGTAGGCGACCCTTCGGTCAGACATAAGGGCACAATTGGTGGATCTATAGCGCATGGCGACGGGGCGTCTGACCTGCCTGCCGCTGCATTGGCACTCGATGCCGTATTCGTCGCCGAGGGACCTTCTGGAAGGCGAGAGATTAAATCTACCGACTTTCATAAGGGTTTCTTAGAGACCGCACTCGCTCCGAATGAGGTCTTGGTCGAGATCAGGATTCCTTCAAATATCAAGTCGTGGTCCTTCCAGAAGTTCAATCGGCG
>JAKAPB010000252.1 GCA_021823045.1 Actinomycetes bacterium
CCAAAGGCTTCCCAACAGCGACCTTTGTCATAAATCTTGCTGGAGCTTTCATACTCGGCATTGTGGTGACATTGGCCCAAAGCTCATACGTCCAAGATGCCGCTAGATTCCGGGCCTTATTCGGCACCGGCGTCTGTGGAGGCTTTACAACATTCTCCACGGCGACTTTGGAGGATTTCAACCTTTTTCGCCACGCTCGATACGGCCTTGGCTTAGAGTATCTAATTTTAACCATTATTGGAGGGGTGCTAGCGGTATATTTTGGCGTAGTGTTATCCAGATTCGTCAGTGCTATCAACCGAAGAGCTAGGGACGAGCGGCGCTACGGCGAAGGGCTAGGAGGGGATTAGAAAATGCGAGAGTGGCACTCCGCCTGCAAGCTGTACATATACCTAGACGAATCGCAGCGCATCCACAAAAGGTCTGCACTGGATTATCTGGCATCCAAAGCCAGAGAGGCGTCATTGGGAATGACGGTCTTTAGAGGTATCGAAGGGATCGGATCGCACCACCACCTTCACCGAGAGCGAATACTAAGCCTCTCAGACGACCTTCCAATAGTGATAGTCCTAATAGATACGGCAGAGAAGATCGATTCTTTCTTGGACTCGCTGGAAAGTCACATCGAACTATTTTTCGTGACCAAAGAGCCAGTCGAAGTGCTGAATCGTAGGATGCAATAACTTGGATAGCGCCTTAGCCGCAATAATCGGAGCAGTTGGTGCGGTGGTTAGGTACCTATTTGACAGGTGGGTCATGTCAAGGATTAGCGGCGACTTCCCATTTGGAACCTTTGCGGTCAACATGTCCGGTGCGCTAGTTCTAGGGTTCCTCTTCGGTCTTTTAAAGGCCCATCTTCTCACTCATGGTGGATACTTGATCTTTGGTACCGGGCTTGTAGGCGCCTACACAACCTTCTCTACCCTAAGCTTCGAAAGCTTTGGGTTGCTAAGGGAGGGTCAGTTCCTCTTGGCCATTCTCAATATGGCGGGGAGCTTTGCCGTGGGCCTCGTGATGGTCGCATTAGGATACCTGCTGGGGGCCCACCTTTAGAAATCACGGCTCTTTCGGCCCTTTATAAGCCTCACCACTCTCCACGATTGTGGAAATAAGATCTTGGATCAAACCGTCCTTGGCCAGTTCGACCCTCTTCCTAAGGGCTTCCGAATCCACTACCGGCCCAATTAGTTCCATACCTTCATTGATTACCTTCTGAGCACTATCACCAAATTCGAACCCAATCTTGACAAGTTCTACCGCAGCACCCAAATCTCCCCCACCGCCCGCCAGACTCTCTCCCGCCACGGACGCAGCCTTAGCGATAGTTCCAATTACCTTGCCTATCGAATCAAATAACGCCTGGGGGTCAGGCTTGGAGCGGGCCTGCTCAACCGAGGAGAGCCAGTTTCGAACCTTGGCCTCCAACTCCTGTTGCGTCTCGCCCTCAAAACTCAGAGTTGCCAACTATGCCCCCTTTAATTTCGCCACCCGCCAACACATCCATGAGGTCAGAAAGCAGACTCGCTGTCGCACCCCAAACTAAATCCGTATCTAATTCGAAAAAGTGCATCGTCCTACTGCCGAACTCCGGTGATGACCACACCTCAGAGTGATGTCTGTCTGGGTCTGCCAAGTCTCTCAGGCTGACCCTTATTACCTTTTCGACCTCTTCTGACTCACCGAGTTGAGCGCTTTCGGGAATCCTCGCAACGTAGGCGAGGAAGCTTTCCGAATGACGGATCGTTTGAAGGGACCCGAGTAGACCAATTCCTTCTACTTCGGACGGATCTAGTCCCACCTCTTCCTTAGCCTCCCGAATAGCAGCCTCGTAAAAAGTCTCGCCCTTTTCGACTCCGCCACCTGGAAATGAGATCTCGCCGGCGTGCCTCGAAAGTTTCCTCGATCTCTTTGTAAGGACAATACCTACGCTTCCACGCAAGTCGAAAATCGGGATAAGGACGGCTGCTTGGCGTGAAGAACCGTTGGACTTTGGACGAATATCGAAGTGATCGAGACTAAGGCGATTTCGCAAGATCAGACTTGCTCTCATTAAATCGATCTGGGCTACTTCTTCAGCCTTGAGCTGCCACAGTGACTTCTCCGCCGCTCCGACATAGGCGGGTACCGGAACGACCTGTGGATACCTGCTTCGATACTCCGCCGACGTATTTACCACTACTACCCCCTACTCCGATGCTACCTGCCCCGAAGGACAACGGTGGATCCTGCCGTGATGGCCGCCTCAGCTGATTTAACCAAAAAGGGGACAGGGCAATGCCCTGTCCCCTAGATAGCAAGCGCCATCAGCTGCCTAGACCTCGCGGTCAGGGCTAGCTACATCATGCCGCCCATTCCACCCATGCCGCCCATGCCGCCCATCGCAGCAGCAGCTCCGGCATCAGATGCTTCGGGCTTGTCTGCGACGGTCGCCTCGGTAGTAAGCAGAAGTGCCGAAATTGAAGCGGCATTCTGAAGGGCCGAACGAGTCACCTTCGCCGGGTCTATGACACCAGCCTTGACCAGATCTTCATAAACACCAGTCCTGGCGTTAAGCCCCATCGCTCCCGTCTCCCTCGAGACTGCCTCAACGACAACGGGCCCTTCGAGTCCGGCGTTGTAAGCAATCCACTTGAGCGGCTCCTCTAGTGACTTGGCAACCATACGAGCACCCGTTGCTTCATCGCCCTCGAGCGTCTCGGCCAGTGCTAGCACCCTGCCTCTAACCCTGAGAAGGGCTGTGCCACCACCGGCTACTATTCCTTCTTCGATAGCCGCCCTCGTGGCCGACAATGCGTCCTCGATGCGGTGCTTCTTCTCTTTAAGTTCGACCTCGGTCGCAGCACCGACCTTGACTATCGCTACGCCACCAGCCAGCTTGGCGAGTCTTTCCTGTAGCTTTTCGCGATCCCAGTCTGAGTCAGTGTCATCTATCTCACGCCTGATCTGAGCTACCCGGCCCGCAACATCCTCTTTGGTGCCGGCGCCATCGATGATTTTGGTGTCATCTTTGGTAACCTCGATGCGCCTCGCCTGACCGAGTAGATCAAGGCTCACGGCATCTAGCTTGAGACCAACTTCTTCGGAGATAACTTGACCGCCGGTGAGTACCGCCATGTCTTGGAGCATCGACTTTCTGCGCTCTCCAAATCCAGGTGCCTTGACGGCTACGGAGTTGAAGGTCCCTCTAATCTTGTTGACCACTAGGGTCGCAAGGGCTTCGCCTTCGACGTCTTCTGCAACGATAAGCAGCGGCCGCCCACTTTGCATTACCTTCTCGAGAACCGGAAGCATCTCATGTACAGAAGAGATCTTTGAAGATACAAGCAAGACATATGCGTTTTCTAGTATCGCTTCTTGCCGGTCTGGATTAGTAACAAAGTAAGGGGAGAGATATCCCTTATCAAACTGCATTCCTTCTGTAAACTCGAGTTCGAGTCCGAAGGTGTTCGACTCCTCGACGGTAACCGTTCCATCCTTGCCGACCTTATCGATGGCTTCGGCGAGAACCTCGCCAATTGCCGGATCGGCAGCGGAAATTGCCGCTACTTGAGCAAAATCATTTCTACCTTCGACCGGCTTAGCCTGCTCGGCTATTCCCTCGATAGCAACCTTGACAGCCTTTTCGATACCCTTTTTCAAAGACATCGGATTGGCACCTGCGGCTACGTTTCTTAATCCTTCACGGATCATCGCCTGGGCGAGGACGGTAGCCGTAGTGGTTCCGTCTCCGGCTACGTCGTTGGTCTTAGTAGCAACTTCCTTGACTAGTTGGGCACCCATATTTTCAAATGGATCCTCTAGTTCAATCTCTCTAGCGATCGAGACGCCGTCGTTGGTGATAGTCGGAGCGCCAAACTTCTTCGACAAAACCACGTTGCGCCCTTTAGGGCCCAATGTGACCTTGACGGTATCAGCGAGCTTGTTGACACCGGCTTCGAGGCCTCGCCTCGCTGCTTCGTCAAAACGGAGTATCTTTGACATCTACTTATTCACCTTTGCCAGAATGTCACGGGAAGATAGCACGAGGTAGTCTGTACCCTCGAGGGACACTTCGGTACCACCGTACTTCGAGTAGACGACGGTGTCGCCCACCTGAATATCAAGCGGAATGATCTGCCCAGTCGACTCAGCCCTGCGACCTGGACCGACGGCAAGAACCTCTCCCTGCTGCGGCTTCTCTTTAGCAGTGTCCGGGATGACCAGCCCTGAGGCGGTCCTCTCTTCGGACTCTGCCGGCCGCACTACAATGCGATCCTCCAGC
>JAKAPB010000253.1 GCA_021823045.1 Actinomycetes bacterium
TAGAGACCTCCGTTGCAGACTTGGTCAAGTCCGAGCGAATCGCCATCGGTTTGATGGCGATCCCTCCGCGTACGTTGAAGTCTCCAAAAACCCGGAGATACTGCGGAGAGATCCTTGATGCCAGATCGTCGGCGATGATATTGACGCAGTCTTCATGGAAGGCCCCGTGGTTGCGGTAGGAGAAGAGGTAAAGTTTCAGGCTCTTCGACTCTACGCAGAGTCGATTTGGAACGTAGGTTATTTCGACCCGCCCAAAGTCCGGTTGGCCGGTCATCGGGCAGAGGCTGGTAAATTCCGTGCAGTCTAGGCCGACTACGTAGAGGGACTCTGAGTGCTTATTGTCAAATACCTCAAGCATGTCCGCATTCGGCCCATCGAAGCGGTATTCAGTCTTGGATGCCCCGAGGAGGGTCAATTTGGACGTGTCACTGGAACTCTCGGTCATGGTAAGTCCTTTTAGAACATGTTTGCGTTTGGATCACTATCAAGCCTAAATCGAATTTGCGGAGGTTCAAAGCCAAAGCAGATACCAAGTGAACTACTGGAATGTAGCCAAGTTACTCGAATAAACCCTTCCGGCACCCTTTTTCGATATCGATTGTCACGAGCGCCTTGCTAGCTGCACTACCGCTATCCTAAGGACTGCTAGCTGGCTAGTTTGGGAAATCAGATCAAGCTATTGCCAACGGAAGATTTTTTCAATACGAGCCTACTGCCGGCCTGGTTGGGCAAAAGCTTTCAACGTACAGGCCCGCAGTGAAGTTCTGGATTGTCCCTTTTCCGTCTAAGGTACTCGCCAGACTCGCAGCCTCGTCCGCTCGGCACTCTAGGTGCGCTTCCGGCGAATTGTCCTCGCGGATATACGAGTGAAGAGGGTTCTGAGGACTACTTGCGGCCATGATAAAGTATCACCGAGATCGAGTCGAGATGAATTTGGAACTATTTTGTGCTAGGAGGACTATTTGCAAAGGGCTGTCACCCTCGATCCACGGAGTTCTTTTCACTATGCAAAGGTTCCTACAGCCATATCAGCAGCAACTTATCCGAGTCGCAGCTCGAGTGCTCCCAAACGAGAGCGCCGATTGTCGGCGCGACTGGGAGGTAAAGCTTTCTCTGAACGCTTGGCGGGTCGGGAAGCCGATCCTTGTGAAGATCGACCGTACTGGATCGAAGGTGACAACTGGAAAAGTGATCCACCCTTGGGGGTGATCACACGAACAGCGGACCGCTCTAGAGCGAGAAGTAACACGGCTTATTTCGTGGACAACCGTCTTGGGTATTACGGTAGATGAAGTGCCTAGTGAAGTCGGGTCTCGAATGCAAGACGAGAGACACAAGTTTCAGCGGATACCCGCTGAAACTACCGCTCTGGTCGCTGTTGCGAAACATCAGAGCGAAGTGAGTTCTGCGTGCTTTGGGGCCGGTGCCCTATTGGGGATCCAGCCAGCGATAGCGGTACGGACCAGGACTCGGATCACTAGGTGACCTGCGACGGGATGTTTCACTCCAAGACCCATCAACAAAGGCCAGCCATGATGAGACGAGAACAGTACCGAGCGACTGTAAAGCGAGGAACATCGAAAGAGGTGTTGTATGAGTAGTGCCGCAAGAAAACAGTCGGCTGGGGCGGTATCGCTTGTGATCCCGCAGTATGGGAGGTCTGATCTTACCATCAGGTGTCTGGAATCCCTTTTCGCCTCGACGATTAGGTCAGAGGTCGAGGACCTCGAGATCATCGTCGTCGATGATGCTTCGCCAGATAGTTCTGCTGACGAAGTAGACGCGAGATTTGGTCCGTCGATAAGGTTGATTAGACGATCGACTAACGGCGGATTTTCAAAGGCCTGCAACACCGGGGCTGAAGCCGCATCCGGCGAGTTCCTTCTCTTTCTCAATAACGACACGGTTACCGCATCTAACTGGCTTGGTCCGATGTTGAAGGCAATGGAATCTGATCCGGAGATTGGTATTGTGGGGGCCCTGTTGCTTTACCCTGACTTTACCGTGCAGCACGCGGGTTTTGATCTATATGGGTCTAGCTACTTGCCGCTCAGTCCAGACCACATCTATCGAGGATATCCAGCTAATTATCCCGGAGTTGGTGTTTCCCGGGATATGGAGGTGGTAACCGGAGCTTGTTTGTTAATCAGAAGCGATCTTTTTGATCAAGTGGGCGGATTTGACATAGACTACATGAACTCCTACGAGGACGTAGACCTGTGCCTAAAAATTAGGACTGCAGGAAAGAGAGTTTGGTTCGAAGCAAGCGCGATACTGTTCCATGACGAATCGGTTACTCGAGCAGTACTGCCAGATAGGGCGTCGAAGGATTTTGCAAACGGTCTTAAATTCAACGAGACGTGGCTCGGAAGTCCATTAGTTTCTTTTCCTTGGGAACCAAAGGGAGATGGATTAAGACCCAGAAGCCTCAGGGGTCGTGAATTTCCTCGAATGTGGGTGGTCTACTTGCCTGGTGACCTAGTTCTCGCGACGTCTATGATCTCCAGCCTGGCAAGCAATTCGGACAGCGACGACATTGTGGTGGCATTCGTGGATAGCGTTACAACAGCTGTGGCCGACTACGCCGAAAATATCCAGAGATCCACCAATGAAGGGAGGTTTCGGGTCTATAGGTCAGACGAGAGTTCATGGGATGACTTGTTATTAAAGGTAGAACAAGGGCAACGAGACCGCGATGTGCTGGTCGTGAATCCCGGCCGTGTTTCTGATCGAGAGTGACCGTTGCCACCGAGTGATCTATAGCGATCATTCATGCGACTTCCCCTTGCGGGGTTCCTCTTCCCTTGCGGGATTCGGTTCTAGCCTCACCACGACTGGCCTTTGCTTGTGGGCGGGTCTTATGGTCGCTCCTCCGGCGACGAGTGATCTCGTCGTCCGAGCCTGGGTCTGTACCACCGATACCGGTGGCCCGAGTATCCACAGGGGCTCTGGCCTCAACTAGAGCAGAACTGGCATAATCCGGCCAGTCACGGAGGTTCTTTGAGGCGTCGATATCCCTGTCTACGAGTTCGCCCGTGACGGCACAGCTAAGCACCTTCGCCATCTTGGTTTGTTCAATGAGCCGACAACCACATCCGTGATGGATCTGACTCGATGGGAACCAGCGATCCGCAACCGTCGGTGTTGTCCCCATCCAAGCCATCTTGTAGGCAACTTGGGGCCGGAACAGCCCGAGTGCAGCGTCAGAGACAAAGCGCCTGAACGCACCACCTACCCATGCTGCGTTTCATCGCCGCTATGTTGAGGTCTTCAATTACGACCTCGCTATAAGTGCCCACAAGTTGACTCGTCAGCTTGTGGTACCCATCTAGGCGTATGTGCACAGCTCTGCGGTCCAATCGAGCGAGCTTGGGCTTTCGCTACGCGATGTCCTTTGGAACCAGGTATACGCCTAGACATCTGTCTCCCAGCTTCACTGCGCTTGGTGAGCGTAGCTCGAAGTGGTGCTGGGTTTGGAAACTCAATCAGGTTGCCTTCAGTATCAGCAACAGTCGTAAGTCTGCGGAGTCCAAGATCAACGCCTGAGCTAACGCCAGGCTTGTCCACCTGGCGTGGGGTGGATGTTCGGATTGCGTAGTTGATCGAGACAAACAAACGCCCCCATTGTTCAAAGAGGGTGATGTTCAATATCTGAGCACGTCCTTTAGAAAGCGGACGCTCAAGCCTGCGGGTATTCTCCTTGGAGCGAAGCGGTCCAATAGTCGGCAATGTGATGGTACGCCGGTTACCCTCTAGTCGCATGGTCTCTGTAGTGAAGCGGACTCTACCGGTATCACCAAAACGGACGGACTTGAATCTGGGAAAGCCAACCTTGCATCCTTTGTGTTGGCCTTTCTTTGAGCTAGACCAGTTAGAAAGTGCCGTAACTAGATCGTTGATCCCCGAACCGTAAGACTCCTTGGAGTTGGTTGCCCACTAGGGCGCTATCTCATTGTTCACTTGGTTCCATTCCTTGCGCAACGCTAAAAGGGTCTAGGGGAGGGATGTATGGTTGGGATCTTCAGACTTGGCATCCATATCAGCCTTCACCCGCGCTAGTGCCCAGTTGTAGGCGAAGCGACAAGCGCCGAAGTGAGAACGGATCAACGATGTACGTTCGTGTTCACGGGGCCACTCAACCTCATACTTGATAGCGGTGACTCTCCAACCAGAAGTTACCTCAACTAGATCGAGATCACTGTTGTCGTACAGCTTGAATAGCACCGAGACCGACTCAACCTCTCCCCTGTGGATCTCGAA
>JAKAPB010000254.1:0-332 GCA_021823045.1 Actinomycetes bacterium
ATTCATAATGGGAAAGAACGTAGACCTGCCTGAGTCGCCAAAAAAGGCAACGAGCTATTTTGGCATTTCCCTGTTTGCCCTTATACTCGCAGCTTGTACAACGTCATCGACCAGTGCACAAACTCCGGCGCAAACTCAAGGGGGCAACAAGTCGACTCCCATAGTGACTCCGTCGGAGATTCCCCAGATCCTGAAGTCGGCAAGTAATAAGAACAACCTAAACAATCAGACCCTTTCGATTCCTGGGCAGGGTCAAATCGAAACTGGTACCGCATTAGCTTTGGACGACGCTTTTTTCAAAATGCAGAAACTCGCCGGGTCAAAGAGCGTAA
>JAKAPB010000254.1:342-4259 GCA_021823045.1 Actinomycetes bacterium
AGCGTAACTGGCGCCAAGTACATTCCCTTTTACTACTCGCTGAAAGGGGATTCCATCCCCTATTCCTCACACTATCCCGCTCACTTTCTAGCCATGGTTTCGTTGACTTCGCCTGCTAACTCCGCTAGCCCAGCCGCTGCATGTCCCAACTCAGATTCGGCGACACTCTTCGAGTTTGTCAAGTCTTCGCCAAATTCGAATTGGAAGGTCGCCCTCGAACCATTCACGAATGGCTCGACCTCGCCGAAATTTGCAACCCTCAAAGACGGCTATTCAGCTCCATTGAACCCAAAGACGAAACTCGTGCTCCCACTAGCTCAAATCCCTGCCACTTTTGCTCAAGCACTCCAAATCTACGGCACCAGCGGCCGCATAACTGGAGGTTTGGCAAAGAGTGATTTCTCCACGACTGGCTGCTGGTCCGTCTTTGACTTCCATCAGGGCTACACGTTTTATAAGTCAGCATCAATCGCTCCGACTTTGTCGATTGCCCCCGTTACTCCGAGTGACGTAGTCACCTTCCCACTCACAAAGGGTGCTGTGCTCGAACTCTTTAGCCTAAGATTTGTCTACAACCTTCGGCCGGCGACCGCAACCGGCTCAATAAACCAACAGACCCAGCGTGGAAATCCTTATAGCTACACACTTCCGGCGGGCCAGTACTCCTCGGTCTCCCAACCCGGCATATGCGAACTTGCGGTTGTCGACCCACCAAATAGCATCAACCTAAGCCGCTCCACACAACCCCAACTTGTCGGGGCAGACTGTGGGGAACTGATGGCCAGTGGGCAGAAGGCCAGCAAGGTCACAACCGTCAACTTTGTCGGTCAATAGTAGCCGAGCGTCCCGCTTGAACAAACAACCGATCGGGCTGCACTAATTGAAACGCTATTCTGTAGCGTAGTTCACTAGCCACACCGCGGCCTTCAATACCATGTCGTGGTCGGGAAGGTCAACCTCCCCGATACCAGCAGATGGCTACGACTTCTTCTGGGCCTGAACCCAAGTCCCCCTCCGCGGCCAAAGCGAGCTACTTTAACCGTCACACACCCATCCCAACGAAGGATAACTCGCAATACGGTTCCGAGGTGCGACTGCATTTATTTCCAATTAGTACGGAAACACCGAAGGAGAATCTATTGTAAAACGCTCACCATTGACTTATAATCGCCGATGCAGCTCTTTATTTGGATAATTTGTACCGAATTGTGCGGCAGGACTTGGGGGGGCCAGGGTGACTCAGGATTTAAATGTCAAAACTAGTTCCAGGACATCGAGGGCGCTAATAGTTCTTTGTTTGACTTTTTTTCTTGTTTCACTAGATAACACGATAGTCAACGTGGCCTTGCCTACCCTACAACGCTCCCTGGACGCGTCCACTACTTCTTTGCAATGGATTACCGATTCGTACACCACAGCGTTTGCTGGTCTGATTGTCGTAGGCGGATATCTGGCTGACCGCCATGGGCGTAGAGTCATTCTCCAGAGTGGTTTGACGAGCTTCATTTTGGGCTCGGTCGTAGCGGTCCTGGCGAGCAGTAGCGCAATCGTGATCCTCGGCAGGGTACTAATGGGCATAGGCGCCGCAATTTCAGTTCCAGCGTCTTTGTCAATGCTCGTAGATGTCTTCCACACCCCCAAGGCGAGGGAAGGTGCGATCGCTGGCTGGACTGCAAGCGCAGGAATCGGCGTTGCACTTGGACCACTGGCCGGTGGCGTCCTCTTGAAGTACTATTGGTGGGGCTCCATCTTCCTCGCTAGTGCCGTGGTGGCGGTAGCGGCATTGGTCATCTCGTGGTTCTGGCTGCCAAAAAGTCCCCATACAAAGGCGGAAAGGTTCGACTGGAGGGGTTCACTACTTACAGTGGTTATCCTCGTCTCCTTGGTAACTGGGATCATCGAAGGACCGGATTGGGGTTGGCTGGACTACAAGGTACTGGCTCTTTTTGTGCTCTCCCTGGCCGCCATGGGGCTCTTCGTCCTTCACGCTGGAAAATTCGAAAACCCCATCGTCGACCTTTCCATCTTGTCCAGCAGGCGCTTTTCGATGTCGTCGCTCGCCATGGCGACCACCTACCTGTGCATATTTGGATTCCTATTTCTGATGACTCAATTTCTCCAGGGGGATCTTGGGATGACCCCTCTGCAAGCGGGCATCCACTTTCTTCCCGCCGCTGCTGCCGTAGTCGCTGGCTCTGGAATTGCCAAGGCCGTTGGAGACAAGATCGGGCCAAAAGTATTGCTCGCTATAGGAATGCTGCTTCTCGTTGTAGTAAATATCAAAGAAATTGGATTTCAAGCCAACAGCAACTACACCTCCGTGGTGGGCATCCTGCTTATTGGAGGCCTCGCTATGGGGCTCATACTGACCGTTGGCACAGATGAAGTCATGGGGGTACTTCCGGCAAAGCACCTTGGAGCGGGGGCCGCTGTCAATGTTGCCCTGATGGAAATCGGCGGGGCAATTGGAGTGGCGCTCTATGGGAGCATATTCAACTCAGAATACGCTTCAAAACTAAGGCCAACTTCACATCTCTTGCCACCAGCTCTGGGGCACCTGGTCGTAGGTTCCTTTGAGGCTGGTCTTGCGATCGCGCACCAAATCGGTGGATCATTGGCTTTCATTTTGAATCTCAAGGTTCGGGGCGCATTTATGAATGGCTACGCTAATGCAGGCTGGGTCGGTATTGCCTCCGGCATCGTGGTAGTCCTTGTAGTAGCGACGTTGATGCCGAGGCGTTCGATCGCAGTGCAAGCCTTTGACTCCGAAACGATAACTTCGGGCGAATTTTCAGTCAACGAAGGTACGCTAGGTAAAACAAACGAGTCCAGCTGAAGTTAAAATCATCCGGTTCGAATAGTGGAACAGGCCACCTCGCAAACGGCACAACCGAACCGGAGTAGACGCAAATCCCTCTTGGCCAATACCTGTTGGCCAGAAATGCTTTGGTCGGGAAGGCGGGATTTGAACCCGCGGCCTCAGCGTCCCGAACGCTGCGCGCTGCCAAGCTGCGCTACTTCCCGTGGAGAACCAGCCTACCCTCCGGAGGAGGGAAATGTCCTTCGGCGCACTTTTTTATTCGGCACCGCGTCGCCCATTAACCGACTCTACTAGTGGCCGATGTTGCTTGGGACCGATATTGAACTAGCTAAACGGCCGACGTGGTCTCGGTCGGAGCAAATGAAGGATCCTCGAAATTTTGATTTGATAGTATCTCTACCACGGCTTTTCTGATTCTGATCGGATCCAAAGGCTTAATAATGTAGCCGTTGGCGCTTGAGCGACGCGCCAAGAAGATGTCGGCCCTTCGATCCACTATCATCAAGACCTTCGACGATGGTAAGCGTCCACCAGACTCCTCGAGGCGAAGATCGAGGCAGATCGCCATCCCGCCCATACTCCCCACCTGCATATCCACAATGACCAGGTCTGGAAGGTGTGTTTTTACCGCATTCCTTGTATTCCTGCCGTCGTCGACCTTAATGAACTCATAGTTAATCGTGCCAAGTGCCGATTCGAGTTCGTCGGTGACCGAGGGAGTATCTGCAACTAAAAGAATCTTATACATCGCCTAAAAGGGTAGTAGCTCGGCGAGAGTTATGCGAATCCGGATGCAAAGTTAGCCCACTTCTCCAAGTGAAATATCCTTAGCGATCGCCTCGACGCCGGCCAAATCCGAAATTTCACCCGCTATCTCGTCGACAAATAGCGTCTTGGCATCCCCTAGCAACTCCTTTAGCTCGCTCCCCACTTTTAGGTCCGATGCCCTCTTTCGCGCCAAGTAAACCCAGTTATCGGCCACGAGGTTCTTTGCTCCATTTTGAAGCTCCAAAGGCCCGGCAAAATCGGGTGTGACACGATTGACTATTAGCGCGTGGAATTCGCGTTTGGACTTCTTCAACCTCTGGGCGAGTTG
>JAKAPB010000003.1 GCA_021823045.1 Actinomycetes bacterium
AAAGCTGAAGACTCCCCCGTCTGCGGCCACCAGCCAATAGCCCTTGCCATCAGGAGTGGCAGCCATCGACACGATCGGAGCATTTAGTCTTACTCCACCCATCGAGCCATAAAAGACTGCATCTCCGAAGCTGAAGACTCCCCCGTCTGCGGCCACCAGCCAATAGCCCTTGCCATCAGGAGTGGCAGCCATCGACACGATCGGAGCATGCAACTGGGACGACTCCATCGTCCCGAAATATCCCACGTCGCCAAAGGTGTAAATTCCGCCGTTCGCACCGACCAGCCAATAGCCCTTGCCATCAGGAGACGGAACAATATCGACTACCGGACTGCCCAACAGGGTCGACCCCGTCGACCCGAAGTAGCCGGCGTCACCCTCGACCTTCGGTATAAGTGGCGCCTCCTGACTCCAAGTTATGGAGTAACTTGCTGACACGTACGAAGACTCTATGATCGCGTATGATGCCACATCAGAGCTAGCGGTGTAGTACCCGGCCCCCATGGAAGGTGAATTGGTCCCAAAGTCCTGCAGAATGTTATTTCGGTGTTGCCAGCAACTTCCGGGGGTGTCGATCGAACAACTTACATTAGGAGATCCAGGACCATCATCGTACATCCAGCCGTACACCATTGCTATTGCATTTGGCAGGCCGTAACCATAATCTGAAGCCCATGGGTACGCATATTGATTCCAAGTAGGATCTTGGCCTTGGATCGCGCCTTGCTGCGCAATTAGGTTCAAGGTCGGACTCATCCCATCAAAGACGGCTAGGCCGCGCGAAGCACGTTCGAGATTCACCAGAACAAAAAGCTGCTCAGCTGGGGAAAGCAATGGGTAGTTAGTTGGAAGGTTGATCGGTGCAACCCCTTCGAGTTCTTGCGCTCGATTCAAGGCCGATAGGGCCGCAGAGCTGCATGAAGTCGATTCGTTGGGTTGGATACCGCAAATAGTGTTGAAATCGGGTTGGGGCGCCAAATTTGACGTAGGGTCAGACCCACTAAAGCTAGCTAGACTCGCCCCGACTTGATGAGAAGTCTGCCAGATCGAATTTCCAGACTCTTGGAGTCTCGCAACCGCACTCATTTGCACAAGCAACATCAGGCTGACCCAGATTGTTGAGAAGACTAAGAATCGTCTCTTACGAACTATGTGGATAACAACCAGTCCCTTCGAAAGGTGTTGGATTCGCCCAATACCTCTAAAACTAACTCCCGGACACCCACGAAGCTACTATTTGGACAAAAGCCATGGAAAAGTTGATCCAAGATGGAGTATTCTCCAAGCAAAGCGCGTAAAGATGTTGACGTGGCGAAGATATTGGTAGTCGACGACGAAGAGCATATAACGGAGCTGTTGGAAATGGGTCTCCGCTACAACGGCTTTGAGGCACTGAGCGCAAATGACAGTAGGCGAGCCCTCGAGATCTGGACTTCCGAAAGACCGGATCTACTGATAATAGATGTAATGCTCCCCGAGCTAGACGGTTTCGAAGTGGTCAAGCGCATCCGAAGCGCTGAAGGGCATCGCACCCCGACACCGATCATTTTCCTGACTGCAAAGGACACCACCCAAGACAAAATCCAAGGTCTCAGTATTGGAGGAGACGACTACGTCACTAAACCATTTTCAATCGAAGAACTAATCGCAAGGGTCAAGGCGGTTCTTAGACGCGCTGAGAATATCCCGTCATCCACACCCTTGCTTACAATCGGAGACCTCGAAATAAATGAAGAGACCCGTGAGGTAAGGCGGGGCGCTAGATCAATAGAACTAACTCCCACCGAATACAGGTTGCTCCATTACTTGGTGTCAAATCAGCGGACGGTTCTATCGAAGGTCCAGCTGTTGGAGCACATCTGGGAGTACGACTTTGACGCAAATGCAAGTGTGCTGGAGACCTACATAAGTTATCTTAGGAAGAAAATCGATGTCGAAGAGCCAAAATTGATACACACCATAAGAGGCATAGGATATTCCGTTAGGATCCCGCAAGGAGCATAGGTGACCCTAAGAAGGAGACTCCTATTTGGACTTTTGTTGACACTGCTCATCGCCCTGACGGCCTCCTCGACGATAGTGTTTCAACTATACAAATCAGCACTCATATCGAAGATTGACCAGCAGCTTTCCGGCACAGTTCCATTTATACAAAGGAGGCTCCAACCCGGCCCAGTCGGCCCCATCGGCGCTGGAGAGTTATCCGGATTCAACGGACCAGGCAAGCCACCGGAGCCCGCACTTTCCCTCCCAGTCGACTCAATCGCCGGAATCATAAAACCGAACTCGCTTACGGTTCGAACCATCTCACTTTTCGGCGAGCAGAACCCTGTGCCGAATTTAGACATATCAACTCGAGCCATTGCCCAACAGCCCGGTCAGTACTATTTTGACCAAGTCGCCTCCGATGGATCAAGTTATCGAGTTCTGCTCGTTGATTTCTCACCAAACCGTCCCCTTTACTTCGTTGCGATTCCGCTAAATCAAACCGACTCGCAACTTCAACTCCTACTGTTTACCGAAGCATTTACTGGGATTGCCATCGCCGCTGCCCTCAGCATCGTGCTACTGCAGATACTCAAACGGGGCCTAGCCCCTCTTGAATCTATAGCCGAAACCGCGGACAAGATCTCGTCGGGTGACCTCTCGCTTAGGGTTGCAATTGAATCCAGATACTCCGAAATGTCCAGGGTTGGTAGGGCGATTAACTCTATGCTCGAAACGATAGAGGGGGCTTTCAAGGAGCGTAACGCAACTGAAGAAAAACTCCGTAAGTTTATAGCTGACGCATCTCACGAGCTGAGAACCCCACTTACTTCGATAATGGGTTATGCGGACCTCTTTAAACTCGGCGCAAAGAACTCGCCTTCAGACCTGGAAACCCTGATGTCTCGAATCTCAAAAGAGTCCCAAAAGATGAAGGTTTTAGTTGAGGACCTACTCCTGCTAGCTCGACTCGACGAAGAACGGGATCCAAATACAACAGAGGTAGAACTGGCCGTCGTGGCATCCGAACTATGCGATGACTTCGCATCCTTGAACAAAGATAGGCGGATCCAATTTACTACTACCGGGTCCACAAAGGTGCTCGGAAACGAACTGTTGCTGCGTCAAGCAATTTCTAATTTACTTACCAACGCAGTCAAATATACCCCAGCGGGCAGTTCAATTGAGGTCGAGGCCGACGAGATCCCTAGAGAAAATACCTGCAGGTTGCGCGTGTCCGATTATGGCCCCGGCCTCAATCAAAATGGTTTAGAACACTCCTTTGACCGCTTCTGGCAAGACGACACCTCTCGATCCAACCAGGGTGTTGGTCTCGGGTTGTCCATTGTAAAAGGTGTTGTAGAGACGCACAAAGGAAGGGTCTCGGTGGTAAATCTACCGAGAGGTGGGGCTTGCTTTGAAATTAGCCTTCCACTATGCAGCCTTTCGGTGGCCGATGGTGCTATGAGCGAGCCCGATCGATAGCAAACTCCACAAATTCGGCCAACTCAGAACAGTATCGTTCGGTATCCTCAGCGAAGACGCTGTGGCCAACTCCAGGGTAGACGCTCAAGGATGCCGTGGATGAACCGACACCTACCATCTCTATCGCAGGTGAAAAGTCCATAACGCGATCACTTCCACCAAGGGTAATGAGCAGGGGGAGTTGTAGTTGCCGATAAAAATCCTCGACATCAACGTCTCGAGACAAGGTAGCTCGCCTTACCGCCAAAGGCGTCAATGAAGCCCCGCCCACCAAGGCCAACCTAAAAAGCGGAAGGTCCTTTGAGCAGACAACCCTGGCGAACTCGAGGAGGGTATCGGCGCTCACCGACCTTTCAGCAGAAAGCATCGACCTGAGCGAGGCGCTAAAGGCCTCACCTGAACGTTCGACAGCCTTTTTGTTTCCAACGGCAAACGATGGTCCCACTAGATTGACGCCACACGAATTTACCCCCGCATCCTGCGTGAGAAACTCGGCGATTGGAATTGCACCTAGGGACCACCCAACCCACAGCGTTGGCTTGTCTTCAACGAGACTGGCGACCCCGCGCAGTTGTGCTCCAACGAAATACTGATCCGGTTCCAGACCTTCTCTGCCACTCGAACCTACCGAGCCACCGTGCCCCGGAAGGTCGACCGCTATCAGGTCAAAATCCCCAAGAGCCTCGGAATCGAAAAGAACATCGAAGAGATCCCCCGAGCCGCAAAATCCATGGACGAATATTACCGCTGGCCCCGATGTAGGACGCCGCAGGTAGCGAACACCATCTAAAAATCCAACTTCTCGAACCCTCGAAGACGCGCCTTGATCGGCCAACCCTTTCCGACCTCCACCTTGAAACTAGCGGTCTCAGACCTCCAGATAGCGCCGAACCGCAATCATCGACCCACCAGCACCTACTACAATTCCGACGGCCAGAACGAAAATCTCGGTAAAGATGACGTCTGAACTGGTTATCACAAAACCGCTTAAAAGCTTGACGCCGAAGTGGCTAATTGCATAATTGAATAGAGATTGCAGGCCTAACACACCCGCAGCAGCTACCACTGCCCCGATAAGTCCCTGGGTCAGACCCTCAAGCATAAAAGGAATCCTGATGAACCAGTTTGTGGCACCGACAAGTTTCATTACCGAGACCTCTCGCCGTCGGGCGAATATTCCGACCCTAATGACATTGAATATCAGCACGGTAGCTGAAAGAAGCAGTACAAGGGCGAGCGCTATTATCACCGCCTGAGCGATCGACGAAAGGTCCAGCATGGTCTTGATGGCGCCGAAATTGTACTCGGTAGTCTTGACTCCCGGCTGTCCGGCAAAAATCTTTCCTAGTGCGGGGGCTTCGGCAGGGTCCTTCAGCACCACGCGATAGGACGGAGGTATCTGCTTCTCCGTGACAGCATTCAATAGGTCAGGCTCATTAGCCATCAATCGCTTGAACTCTTGATAGGAGGCTGCCCTATCTACGTAAAAAAAGCTCTTGACCTCCGCCATCTGTTTTAGCTGGACAGCTACCGAGCGCTTCTCACTGGTTGGAGCGTTCGGATTGAAGAAAATTAAAAGCTGAACGCCACCTTGCCACTGTGAAGTAGCCGTCGACACACCCTGCTTTATGAGCAAGGCGGCACCTACCAGAGACAGGCTCACCGCCACGGTCAAAACTGCCGCCAAGCTCATAAGCCGATTACGCCACAGATTTCCCGCCGTCTCTTTGACCACGTATTCAACTGAAATCGCCAAGATTACAACCCCACTTCTTCGGCGAATCTAGCGATCCAAATAGATCTGCAAGGGCTAAAGCGACACACTGCGCTATACACCAATCCCATAAATTCCCCTGCTCTGATCGCGCTGTATGGTTCCATGGTCGAGTTCGATTACTCGACGCCTCATCGAGTCGACAATTCCAACGTCATGAGTTGCCATGACTACCGTCGTGCCGGTTCGGTTAATCCTTTCAAGGAGCCGCATAACTCCCCAAGTAGTTTCGGGGTCTAAGTTCCCGGTCGGCTCATCTGCCAGAAGTACCAGAGGCCGGTTAACGAAGGCTCTAGCTATTGCTACCCTCTGCTGCTCACCCCCGGACAGCTCCGATGGAAGTCTACCCATCTTGTCCGAAAGGCCAACAAGGTCAAGGATCTGGGGAACCTGAACCGAAATGGTCTTCTTCGACTTTCCAATGACTTCCAAGGCGAAAGCTACGTTTTCAAAGGCCGTCCTGTTAGGAAGAAGCCTAAAATCCTGGAAGATAACCCCGATATTCCTCCTGAAGTAAGGAACCTTCCAGGGTGCAAGTTGGCCTAGGTCTTTACCCGCTACCCAGATCCGGCCAGTATCGGGCCTCTCTTCCCGTAGCAGCAGCCGGAGTAGCGTAGACTTCCCAGAGCCAGAAGATCCGACCAGAAAAACGAACTCCCCCCGCTCAACGTCGATGTTAATATCATTTAGGGCCAGTGGCCCTGCTTTGTATGACTTGCTAACACCTTCTAGCCGGATCATCGCACCGCACCTTCCGCTTGCATTATGACCGCACAGCTAAAACCGGCAGCCCTAAGTCGACAACACATTCTAATCCAAAACCATTTTCCACCGCACCACTAGAACTATTCGACTTGTGATCTCCTCCACATTAGAAAACTACTTATAAAACCCTCTAGGTCTCCAGCCAGGACCCCGATGACATTACGATCCTCAAAATTAGATCGGTGGTCCTTCACCATCTGGTACGGTGCCAAAACATAGGAGCGGATCTGGTTGCCCCACGCATTGTCCACCGTCGGTCCAGAAATAGCACTTATCTGATCTTTGCGCTGTTGCCTCTGGAGATCGGCGAGTTTGGCCGCCAGAATCTGCATCGCCTTGGCTCTATTTTGGTGCTGAGAACGCTCGTTCTGGCATGAGACTACGATTCCACTAGGGATATGGGTGATTCGCACCGCTGAGTCGGTCTTATTTACGTGCTGCCCACCCGCACCTGAAGATCGATACGTATCCACCCGAAGGTCTTTTTCATCGATGTCCACTTCGGCAGTGAGATCCTCAATGAATGGGATTACTTCAAGACGAGCGAAACTGGTCTGGCGTCTCTTCTGTGAATCAAACGGCGAAATTCGAACCAACCGATGGACCCCCTTTTCAGCGGAGAATACCCCATAGGCATATCGGCCCTTGACGATAAAGGTTGCCGAGAGAATCCCGGCCTCTTGTCCCTCGGTAACCTCATCAATTTCAACCTCAAAGCCACGCTCGCTTGCAAAGCGGGTATACATCCTGAGCATCATTTCAGCCCAGTCCTGAGCATCGGTCCCCCCCGCACCTGCGTGTACCTCACATACGGCGTCGCCCTCATCAAATTCACCGTAAAGCAGTGAGCGTGTTTCAAGGGCAGAGAGATCCGAACCGAGTCTCTTTATCCAACCCTCGATCTCCTCTTCGAGTTCTTCAGATTCCTCTTCCTGGGCCAGCTCGACTCCAGCTTGGATATTATCCAGTTCAGATTGGACCTTCAGGACAATACCAAGGTCATCGCTCACTTGGGTAAATCTCTTATTAACCGCCTTGGCCCTGTCGGGATTACCCCAAAGCTCGGGATCGGAAATCTCCTTCTCTAGATCATCGCGTTCCTTCATCAGCCCTTCGAAGCCTAAGTAGGCTTTGGCACTCTCAACGCGAACCAGAAGCTCGGCAATATCAGATGAAAAATCCCTCAATGTGATCCCTTGTCAAGCCGGTGTTGAAATATTCCTCTAGCGCCCGTGACAGTTCTTGAACTTCAAACCGCTGCCACAGTGACAGGGATCGTTCCGACCTATCTTCTCGCTCTCAGACTTTCGAATCGGCATCGAAGCCTGCTCACCAAATTGAATCACGTTGTCTGGCAGAGGAGACTCCCCTGCGCCCGCTACGACTCCCGATGGAACCGGGTCGGCGGCGTAGAGTAGCGAAATATCTCCAGGATCAGTAGCTCCGAAGTAGCTCGCCTGTGAAAGATCGATCTGTACTGGCTCGGGTTCTACGACCTCCACCTGCATCACATACTGCAGATACTCCTCGTCTATCCGAGCCATCAAGTTGCCGAACATAGCGTAGGCTTCCCTCTGCCAAGCCACAAGCGGATCCTGCTGACCCATTGCCCTTAGGTTGATACCCTCTCGTAGGTAGTCCATGTCAGCTAGGTGCTCACGCCATTTCTGGTCTATGACTAGCAGCATTACCTCTCGTTCGATCTGCCTGGCCATATCGGGTCCGCCTGGCAGTCGGGACACTTTCTGTTGATAACTTTCGAGTGCCTCCTGATGGATCGACTCGATCAGTTGCTCTTTGGTTATTGCTTGGGCGAGGTCTTCAATCAGAAACTTCGTAGCCCAAAATCTCTTCATCGCTGACACGAGTCCCTCAAGGTCCCAGTCCTCGACATACTCACCGACGCAATATTCGTCAACCAGTGAGTAGATAACGCTTTGAAGGACCTCTAGTGTCTTGACTGAAAGGTCCTCACCCTCAATCACTTGAAGCCTTCTTTGGTAGATAACTTTGCGCTGCTCGTCTAGTGCTTCGTCATACTTCAGCACGTCTTTTCTAATCTCAGCATTTTTTGCTTCAACCGTAGTCTGCGCCTTTTCGATGGCTTTTGAAACCATCTTTGCTTCTATGGGCATGTCATCAGGGAATGTCTTGTCCATCAGCCATCCGACCGCGGCCCCCGAAAACAGCCTCATTAGGTCGTCCTCTAACGAAAGGTAAAAACGGCTCTCGCCGGGGTCACCTTGGCGGCCCGACCTACCTCGCAGCTGGTTATCAATTCTTCGGCTCTCATGCCGTTCGGTCCCAAGAACGTAAAGTCCTCCCAAGCCACGAATGACCTCAGCGTCTTGTGCACACTTAGCTTTAATCTCCTCCGAAATCTTGGCCATCAGCGCAAGACCCTCTTCGGTAGCTAAGTCAACCCCCTCCTCGATTGCCCTCTTGGTTGTTAGGGACTCTGGATTTCCTCCAAGGAGAATGTCAACGCCTCTTCCGGCCATATTGGTAGCAACCGTAATGGCCCCGATCCTGCCAGCCTGTGCGACGATCTGCGCTTCCTGAGCGTGAAGTTTGGCGTTCAAGACGTTGTGCGGGATAGACCTCTTGGCCAGTATCTGGGAAAGCTTTTCCGACTTATGTACCGAGGCGGTTCCGACGAGTACCGGTTGTCCCTTGGAGTAACGCTGCTCTATGTCATCCGCAATCGCCTCGAACTTTGCGGCTTCAGTCTTGAAGATGTAATCTCCCAGATCAACCCTTTTTATGGGTAAGTTCGTAGGAATTGGGATCACCTGCAAACCATAAGTGGAAGCGAACTCGGCGGCTTCAGTCTCGGCAGTACCGGTCATCCCGGAAAGCTTTTCATACATTCTGAAGTAGTTCTGGAGGGTAACCGTGGCCCAAGTGTGGTTCTCCTCCTTAATCCTCACCCTCTCTTTTGCCTCTACGGCCTGGTGCAAACCTTCAGACCAACGACGTCCCTCTAGGGTCCTGCCGGTAAATTCATCGACTATTTTGACTTCACCTTTTTCCACGATGTAGTCACGGTCGCGGTGATAAAGTTCCTTAGCCCGAAGCGCCTGATTGAGCTGGTGCAGCTGGATCATCGCCGAGATGTCGTACAGATTTTCAATGCCGGTCAGTTGCTCTACCTTAGAGATGCCCTCCTCGGTGGGAATAACGGTCTTTTTCTCTTCATCCACCTCATAGTGCAGGTCCTTTTTTAGAGACCGAACGATACCCGCAAACTGGTAGTAGAGCTGGGCCCCCTCATCAGAAGGTCCAGATATGATGAGCGGGGTTCGCGCTTCGTCTATGAGGATGGAGTCCACCTCGTCGACAATTGCATAGTAATGAGAACGTTGGACCCTATCTGAAAGGGAAGTCGCCATGTTGTCCCTTAGGTAGTCGAATCCAAACTCAGTGTTTGTCCCATAGGTGATATCGCAGTTGTAAGCGGCCCTTTTCCCTTCGGGCGATAGATCGTGTGCACCAACCCTTCCTACGGTAAGCCCAAGTGCGCGATAAACCCGACCCATCCATTCCGAGTCACGCTGTGCGAGGTAGTCGTTGACCGTTACAACGTGCACACCCTCCCCCAAAAGGGCATTTAAATAGACTGGAAGCGTGGAAACTAAGGTCTTACCTTCGCCTGTCTTCATTTCAGCTATCCCGCCGAAATGAAGCGCCATGCCACCCATCAGCTGCACGTCGTAGTGACGTTGGCCTATCGTTCTCTTTGCCGCCTCGCGCACGACGGCGAAAGCCTCGACGAGAAGATCGTCGAGGTCTTCGTCACCTTCCAGCCTTGAACGAAACTCCACGGTTTTACTCGCAAGCTCTTCGTCGGAAAGAAGCGCTATCTCTTGTTCTAGCTCGTTTATAAGGGGAACGACTTCCGCGAGCCTCTTAAGCTTACGCCCCTCGCCGGCGCGCAGAACTTTAGTGAAAATACTCATTTGCCCTCCATCGTAGTCAGCGAAAGGCTCGACCGCCGTAGTTGGGCTCTTTAGTAGTTTCGATTACTCAGCTATCGCCGCGTTAATTACACCAGCGCTACCGTCGCCCCTCAGATACACTACCGCCGGCTCGCCGGTATCACTATTTTTGAAAAAATAAAAGCTGTGGCCGAGCATCTCCATCTGAAACACGGCCTCATCAGTAGTCATGTGGGCGATTCTGAACTGCTTAGACTTGGTCACCGGTACGCTTAGCGAGTCCGAGAGTACCTGCGGGTCGACGACCTTCGCCGTGCGATGGTGCGGGTGGGTACGGCGGACCAACTTACCCTTGAGCTTCTCAAGCCTGTGCTCAAGGCGCTCGTAGGCCCTATCGTACGCCCCAAGCAATTCTGGTGCAGCCGCTTTCGCCCGAACAACATGACCGTGGCCGAATAGAGTCGCCTCACAAATCTGGTTGTCAGATATAGAGGGGTTTGGCTCAAGGGCAAAAGCAACCTCCGCCCTCTCTAGGCCATCGAGATACTTTCCGAGTCTTTCAGTTCTCTCAATGACTATTTTGCGAGCCTCATCGCCGAGATCACATCCCTTGTTTCGGATCGAAACCTGCATAGCACCTCCCTGGATCACTCACCCAAAGCCCACCTGGGCTCCTGCCTTTAAAGATACCGCAGAAACCTCGCTAGAGCATTGAGTTAACATAGTGTCGGCTGAGAAGGCTAGCTCATAAAGGCATTCCTGCCATATAAGCCGGTAAAGCTACGTTCCTACGGTCCAAGAAGCCAAATACTCCTCCTGGGCAGCAGTCAAGACGTCAACTTTAACGCCCATCGTCGCTAGCTTTAGTCGAGCCACATCTTTGTCTATCTCAACCGGGACCTGGTAGACCCTATTTTCTAGATGGCCGACCTGTGATACAAGCCACTCCGCACAGAGTGCTTGGTTCGCAAAACTCATGTCCATGACCGCAGCTGGATGACCCTCTGCAGCCCCTAGGTTCACCAACCGACCCTCTGCGACTACCATGACCCGGTTGTTTTCTCCAGCAGCGTTGGTCACCAGGTACTCGTCTACCAATGGACGAACCTTCCTGCTAGCCTCACCGGGAGCGAGTTCACGTAGGGCCTTCAAATCGATCTCGACGTCAAAGTGACCGGAATTAGCGAGAATAGCGCCATCTTTCATCTTCACGAAATGCTCCCGGGTTAGCACATCACGGTTTCCGGTGACGGTGATAAAGATATCTCCTTGAGAAGCCGCCTCGGACATCGGCATTACCCGGAATCCGTCCATAGAAGCCTCGAGCGCTCTTGTCGGGTCGATCTCGGTGACAATCACGTTGGAGCCCATTCCCGATGCCCTCGAAGAAACGCCCTTCCCACAGTATCCGTAACCGGCCACCACCACCGTTTTCCCGGCCAACAAAACATTTGTGGCCCTGATAATCCCGTCGAGTGTAGATTGGCCTGTACCGTACCGGTTATCGAACATGTGCTTGGTGTCCGCGTCATTTACCGCCACTACCGGATAGCCAAGGGCTGAGTCTTTCTCCATGGCCCTGAGTCTTATGACCCCAGTTGTAGTCTCTTCGGTACCAGCTACCATCTCTTTTAGCTGTTCCGGTCGCTTGGAATGGAGCCGACTGACTAGATCGCAGCCATCATCCATGGTGATGTTTGGGTGACGATCCAGTAGCTCATCGAGGTGACGATAGTAAGTTTCCTGATCCTCGGCCCTAATGGCAAATACCGGTATTCCTTCGTGTTTCACCAAGGAGGCCGCCACGTCGTCTTGGGTTGATAGGGGATTTGAGGCAGCGGCATAGACCGAGGCTCCGCCGGCTTTAAGCGTTCTAAGAAGGTTTGCGGTTTCGGTCGTAATGTGCAAGCAAGCCGCAATCAC
Organism: Actinomycetes bacterium; assembly: GCA_021823045.1. The sequence goes on from JAKAPB010000003.1 coordinate 11,872, forward strand.
CATACCCTCTAACGGCTTCTCCTTTAAAAACCGCTCCCTGATACTCGTCAGAACCGGCATGTTAGCGTCGGCCCAGGCAATCCTCTGGCGGCCTAATTCCGCTAAAGACATGTCAGCAACTTCAAAATCCATCTATTCCCCTACCTATCAACTAACTTTTCTAAGCGCAAAACCCTACCAAGAGCCACTCGAAATGCTACCGTACCACCAAGCCGAGGGGTCCGACCAAAACGAAGTGGGGCCCCTCCAGGGTGTGCAAATATTGTCCCCTTTACGGGCAAATCCACAATCTAGTGATTGCTAGCTCCGACCACGCCTATACCTCGGTAGCTCAACTAGCTATTACCTCAATAAAAAATGCTGCCGAAAATAGGCGGTTACCTAAGGTCATAGCGCAGAAACACCTGAGCAACACAGCCACCTGAGCAACACAGCCACCTGAGCAACACAGCCACCTGAGCAACACAGCCACCTGAGCAACAAGGTTCAAAACATACTGGTTCCAAATAGCAAACAGGCGGAAGCAGAATTGGCCATTACCGTATTTCGAATCCAGATCACAAAAATACACGGATCATCGAACAGCCGAGCTCTCCAGAATCGAGACCAGGAGACAGAAAGTTTTTTTGTGAACCCGTTGCTTTTCCCGACTAAGAAGGGATCCATCCCTAGATGGGATCAAAGCTCGCTCCGAAGTCGACCCTTCAAGTCAGCCAAAATGGGCACCGGACCTGGGTCTACTCCTGCGAGATCGGAAAGATGCAATGATAGGAAATCCCCCGTAATGATCAGATCAAAAAGTTGAGCCAAGTCGCCGTCGCCCTCAGCCCTAAACTCAGAATATGAGGCCACTTTCTCCGAAAGTAGTGTGCGCCCGATCTCCATCCTCCTATAGACCTGAGGATGTTCGCCGTCATGGCGCAGCGATACAATGGCCAGGTTTTCTTTGGTTACCGGGAGCAGGTTCTCCCACCCAGTAATCTCGTTGTGACAGTTCTCGGGGTAAACCGAGTAGAAGGCCGGGGACTTTACATTCTCATTGATCTGCGCTTTCCAACGCAGTGCTCCCGCCGCCCCAATCGACCCGGCGGAGTGCATAACGGGAATCTTGCCAAACAATCTCTCGGCGAGAACTTCAGCGGGATTTCCCGATAGAAGCAGCTGATCCCTCCTCCTGCGCAGTTGGGCGATTGCTAGGTCAATCCAGTATGTAGCCCCTGGGAAGAGACCGATATCCTCCAGCACCACCAAGGGAGGAATCGAAAGGGCACCGATGGCGCCCCTGGGCTGCGGTATATCTGAAGGAACTCGAATCAAGGGAATCGCCGATTCGTCAGCGAACTTGCCAAGCTCTCCACCAGAGGTCACCACGACCAAGTAAGCTCCTTGCTCGTAAGCTAGCTGACTCGCCTCCAAGGTCTCCTCGGTGTCACCAGAAAACGAAACCGCAAAAACGAGAGTTCCCCTAGAAACAAAAGCTGGGAGGTTGTAGCTCTTCACGACTGTCACAGGCACGGCCATAAATGGTGCTGCGGCCGCAAGAAGTACGTCGCCCGAGATTCCGCTACCCCCCATCCCAAGGACAACAATGTTCTCTATCTGATGTCTCAGCGGCAGGCCACCTAATGCGTTTGCCTGAATGGCAGCCTGAGCAACCTGTTCTGGCAAGCCAGCTGATACATCCCACATGCCCTGGGTGTCAACTCTCGTACTCAAAAAAACCCCTCACAATGGACATACCTGTTTGGCAAAGAAAAATAGTGTCACAAACACCTTGAGACATGAGAAATAACGCTAGCCAAAGCTACAAAGCTTGGCAATTGTACAGCGATGATTTGTGACAAAAACTTGAATTAATCTTCTTTCGAAGCCTTATGCTTCGCCTCAAGCTGTTGAGCTTCCGCCTCATCCACAAGCTCAGCCTCGTCGACCATCAGTATACATATGCCATCACGAATTGGATATTTTCGCCTCAAACGCGCATTGTATAAAAAGCCTTCCTCTTGGAAATCCCACAGGACTCCCTTGTCCAGCGGACAGGCGAGAATCTCAAGAAGTTGAGCTGAAATCATAAATACTCCCCTACCGATCGGCCTTCGAGATAACCGCCAAAACCTCCGAAAGTCTGGAAGCTACCTCCTGTGAGTTCTTTGCCTCGAGATTCAATCTCAAAAGTGGTTCGGTATTTGAAGGTCTCACGTTGAACCACCACTCACCCAAATCCACCGTGAGGCCGTCAAGACGATCCATTGTTCCCCGGTCGCCATAGGCGTTTGATATAAATTCAGTCACCTTTTTAGCATCCTTGACCTTGGTGTTCACCTCGCCAGAGGAGGCATAGGTCTCCAGCGGTATCCTCAGTTCCGACAGAGGTTCATCCGAAGTCGACAACACTTGCAGAATCATTAATGCCGCAACGAGTCCGCTGTCAGCCCGATAATTGTCCCTGAAATAGTAGTGTCCAGAATGCTCACCGCCGAAAACCGCTCCGGTCCTAGCCATCTCGGACTTGATAAAGCTATGTCCAACTCGAGTCCGGATCGGAATACCACCGAGCTTGGTGATTAACTCAGGTACCGCCTTAGAGCAGATCAGATTGTAAAGTATCGTCGCCCCAGGGTGACTCGAAAGGATAGCCTTTGCGACGATCGAAGTGGTGAGTGAACCCGAGAGCGGAGCCGCCTTGTCGTCGACTAAAAAGACCCGGTCTGCATCCCCGTCAAATGCCAGACCCACATCTGCGTTACGCGCTACGACCTCCGACTTTAGGTCGATCAGGTTTTCAGGCTGGATGGGATCTGCGGGGTGATTTGGAAAAGTGCCGTCTAGCTCGGGGTAGAGAAAGGTAAGTTCTAGTCCTAATTGATTTAGTGCTGCTGGCACCACCAAACCGCCCATGCCATTCGCCGTATCGCAAACGACCTTTAGTGGCTTCAATGAGGATATGTCGATAAAGGAATGGAGATGTTTGACGAAGTCTTCGAGCATCTCCTCTTTACGATTCTTGACATTGGAACGATCCGCCACAGGCAAAGCTCCAGCTAGAAATGCCAGGGCAAACCCTTTTATTTCATCTAAACCGGAATCAGCCGAAATAGGTGCGGCACCTGCGCGACATAGCTTAATACCGTTGTATTGAGCGGGATTATGCGACGCCGTAAACATTGCGCCGGGGGCGGCCAACCTGCCGGAGGCGAAATATAACATGTCCGTAGAACAAAGGCCGATAGAAACTACAGAAGTGCCTTGCGAGTTAACGCCTTCGATAAATGCATCAGAGAGTTCGATAGACGATGTCCTCATGTCGTACCCAACTACAATCTCGCTCGAATCGCAAAACTTTGCGAAGCCCGCTCCTATAGCCCGAGCCGACTCAGAGTCCAACTCAGAAGGCACGACTCCCCTGACGTCATAAGCCTTAAAGATCGAAGTGTCCATCTTCTGTCAACCCTCCTGCTCCATTTAAACGGAACAACGGCGAAACCTTCCACCAAACAAAGCGGCGAAACCAAACCGCTAGGGCATTAAGCGCCCGACCTACCCTAGTAGCTGATCTGCATCAGTCTTGCTAGTCGCAACCGACCCACCTCGACGGAGTTTTCCACGGATTCTTGCACCATATGCCGTCCCCATCAGGGCCATAGCCACAATCGCCGCAATGGAAATACCATCAGAAAGCTTCTCGATGGGCGATACGCCGTAATACAGTTCCACGTGCTTGTGCGTCGGTACGACAACCATCAGATTTGGCGTAACTCGATAAGGCCCATTTGCCCCTATTGCCTTCCAATCAGGAAAGTAAGAAATCTTTACGTAAACAGGGACTCCAGGTGTAGTTACATTGAATGAAAGGTTTGAATTTCCCGCAACAATCGATGAAACTGCGTCGGCGGGCAGGGGTTTAATAACCGGTGCCACTTTTGCCTTTGGAGACACCCTCGGCCAATTAGCTGGCCCAGTAGCCGCCCTCAGGACAGACCATTCGGATGGGTTGATGTACCATTGCACCGCTGAGTTAAGCCACTGGACCCGCCCATTCGAATTCGGAGTGATCACCGCTGGCAAGTTCTGTAACGGAGCCACAAGCGCAGAACCCTTTACAAGGTAGATATTCCATGTCTGAGTATTGGATACCGTTTGACTCTTAGGATTGACCGCCGGGACTTGGTCGATAAGTTCAAGGTTCGAGTTCTTGTTTGCCGCCGCCACTACCGAGGGACTGAAGGCCATGAAGTACCGCACCCCCATCATCTGCAGGTGGGCGATTCCAAGATTTACATTTAGACCGGCGTATGGAAGGCCCGACATCGCTTCTGATGGTGCGGCCGAAAGTTCAGATTGGTCCAAAAAGTGATATGGGGTGGTTGCAGATGACTCGAAGAATAGCCCTTCCTGAGTATTGATACAGTTGTTGGTCCAGTAGGGAAGGAGCATTAGAGCCATCGGTGTACCAAAGTCATTTTCAGATGAGTTGTACTCCCACATTGCCCGACCACAGCCATAACTTTGCGCCACACTACGCATTTTGAGAATGATCGACCGATATTCGGGCCAAGCCGCCTTCCCTTCATATCCTGAGTAGTTCCAGCTCACCCAGGATGGAACGAAAGAGCGAGACGATTTGATGAAACCCAGCCACGGCGGCGAGCCGAAATATGGAAAAAGTATGCCAACTAGAAGGATGAGACCGGCGATCACACCAACTACACCCAGGAAGGCCGCGTGACCAGGTCCTGAACTCGATGTCTCCTCGATGGTCACAGAATCAGTTTCTGGATCTCGGTTAGCCTCACTAAAGCGGCCGTTCTCCGACAGCAAAGGTCCACCGCTATCTGAATTCAACTTTGAAAGGGCCCTTAAATCGTCTAAAGGATCTAGTGAAGGTCCTCTTGGATCCCCATCTAATCGCAGACCGCCGGGCTCGGCGTCCAGCACTCCTTCAGGCGGTACTATCCCTAGATCCTCGAGACCTTCACTAGCGTCCCCCAGCTCGGCGTCGGAAGCGTGATCATCTGCGTTCCGGGAATTAGTGTTTCGAACGAGCAGCCTATAGATATCAAATCCGCTCCGGATAGCCCCCCATACCCCGACCGCAGCCAGTGTATAGATACAAAAGGTCCAAAACGGAAGTGCCCTAGCGTTATAGATTGCGCTGGGTGGCATGAAAGCGAAACTCAGTGCGCTAAGTGCACCGGCTATAAAAAGCGATATCCCGAACCTCTCCCGTTTATAAATCGAGTAAAGCGCCCCTATCAAAGCAAGAACGAGCCAAGGTCTTAGTGAGGATGGAGCTAGGTTCGATAGGTATTCAGTCACTTTTTGCCATCCCATGGATGTCGAATAGGGTAGAAAATACCCAAACGGCACTATCCAAAATGCGATGAAAGCTAGCCCAAGGGCTCCAGAGGCTGCTAGAGCCAAAAGTTTTCGAAATGAGAACTGGAGTAAAACATAGACCAATGCGACAACGGCGACGAAGATCGCCGGCAGGATATGCGCCATAGCACATAGTCCATAGAGCAGTGCCGCAAGGGCGATTCTTTTAGGACCCTTTAACCCCTTAAGTACAATGGCCAGAAAGAAGAGGCCGATGGTAAGGGATAGCGAAAAGGAAAACTCCCCCGCCAAAGTAGAAGCAATATTGCCCCCATCGATGGTGTAGCTGGTGTTGAGGAGGTAGCCAAGCGAGAAGACTGAAGCTAAGGCCGCTAGCTCCTTAGGGAGCTTTGCGGCCCGAAAAAGCACGTAAGTCCCGATGGGAAAGAAAATCGACCCTAAGGCTGTGACGACCTTAAATGCAATTCCATATGGGACAACGACGTTTATCAGTGCCACCAGCAAGCTAGGCAATGGAAAGTAGAAGGTGAGAATCGGATAGCCATCGTACCACTGTGGAGACCAGCCAGTTATCCTGAAGTGATTCAGGACGTGGTGCTCCACGTAGTAGGGAACCATGTAGTGAGCCCCAGTGTCCCCGCCGGCCGTCGTCGTGTTCGAAAATAGCAGACGTGGATCAAACTGAAGAAATACGAAAAAGGCCACCAAGACCGGAACGATCCACCACAGGCCCCTTGCTCGAAATCCGGCTAATGGAGTTTTGGTGTCTTGTAGTTCAACATCACTTCGCTCGGCCAAAGCTACTGACACAAGACCCCCAACTACGCCGACTACGATCTCAAGCTATGACTTGATCAACAATAACAGCGCAAAATGGTTAACTTGCTGAAGGGGGCTATTAACGTCTCGAAGCCGCCTCGAGTATTCCCTCGACCGCCACTTCATTTCCATCCTTGATCCATCTTCGGCTATCGCAGCCTGAACAGCTTTGCATAACCACCAAGGACGAGTCGAGCATTAGCTTGACTTCAACGATTGTCGATTCGTTACACACCGGACACTTCATCTCAGACCCCTCTTCACCCAAGACCCTCGCCACCCATGGAAAAGTCCTAGATCAACATCGGCAATGGTTAGATAAAACTTAAGAGTTTCCACAAATTCATCTCACTTTTACCTCACAACACATAAATTGAAGCTACTAAGCACCTCACCTAGCAGCCATATCACATGTAATTACATATTGGTAATTACAACAAAAATCCAATTATCTCCCCTGGTTATTGCTATTTCTCTCAAATCGATTGTCTCAAATCGATTGGTCAGTTGCTGCGATGTCGGCCCGCAAGAACGGCAGATTGGGCTCAGTAGGGTGCCCTTTCCCTCATGGTGGGCGCAATCTCGGTTCGTTTCTAAGCCGCAGGTGGTTATTCGACCCAAAGGGATTTGGAGGCTCGAAGTATCCCGTACTGAGCGGTCGATGAAATTGTGCTTCCCTAGAGAGGGTGGATAATGATGCACTAGTTATCTGCGGAGGGTGTGGCAGAAGTGGAGAAACTGCAAACAACTATACGCCCATCCTTCCCCGCCCTCACGGTCGGGGCTTGTCCGTGCTTTAGATCTGTGATGCGTGAGATCAGTGATGCGTGAGATCAGTGATGAACTAGAGCGATGAAACTCACCAGGTTGAAACTGGCGTGTGCCACCATTGAGGTACCCAGCCTCCGATTTCTCATTGCCAAGTAGCCCAGGATGAGTGCCACTCCGAAGAGTCCAAAACTCTGTAGACCTTCAAAATGAGCGATAGTAAAGATGATAGAGCTCCCCAAAAGAGAGATCAGTTTGGACACACCCGCCGACATATTTCGAGTGGCATACAGGAAGCTGCGCTGAGTCAGTCCACGAAAAAAAATCTCCTCCACGATTGGTGCACCTACGACGATTAGCGCACCTACGAGGACTTCGCTCGGGCCACCCCCACCAGAATTCACTAGTTTCTGCGCTGGCGCTGATAGACCACTGGCCGAACTTCCGGTTAGGAGTTGATAGACAAGGTAAATCACCGGAACGAGGATCAATTGGGCCGCCACGCCTATTGCAGAACCCACCAAGAGGTCCAAAGGCTTTATCGCAATTCCAAGATCGAGGGTGATTTTACCTGTTCCCCAGCGGTGGGAGGCCACCAAAGATGCCCCAAAAAAGACTATCCAAAGCCCTCCAAGGGATCCAATGAGTACGGGCTCGGTCAAAGTGGTTGAAGAGGTCGAAAGATTTGAACCAGCTAAAGACGACGCTATTACTACCCCAATGGAGGAGGTCACCAATGACAGAATAAAGGCAAAAATAGGAAATGCCCAGGGAGTAGTGATGCCGATATAGCCTTGCGAGCCGGGTGGATTCTTTGACGAAAATGGGCCAGATTTACCGACAGATTCACCTTCACCTTCGATGGGTTCATTCCGATGGCCCAACTTATCGCCTAACTACTCGTCAATTGCCATAGATTACATGCAACAAATGCGGCAAATTGTCGCTTCTCAGATAAGTATTGCCCTATGTCAGGCTTAGACTTGGCTGGGAGAAGCGCCTATCGCGTAGCGTAGTGCCGCGTCTCGCCTAGCATGTACACCATGAGTCGTCAATCACCGGATC
>JAKAPB010000255.1 GCA_021823045.1 Actinomycetes bacterium
GCCGCGCTTGATCAGCGAGACCGGGAGCAGCTAGCTGAGATTCTGCTCGACGTTACCCGCACCTACGATGCTTTGTGGAGCTTTTCACTCCCATATATCATGGCGTTCCATCAGCGGCCGACCAATGAAGACGAAGCTTGGGATGAAGTCAGTCACCTCCATATCGAATTTTCACCTCCGAATAGAACTCGGGATCGACTGAAGTTCCTTGCTGGTTCCGAACTCGCAGGGGGCGCCTTCGTGACCGACGTTAGCCCGGAGGTAGCCGCAACGTCGCTCCGAAAAGCCAGGGCAAAGAAGATATGAAAAACGGTCAGACTCTTAGCGACGAAGTATCCAAGATCACTGATCGCTTCGCCGAACTGACCGGGCACCAACCGGACGGGGTCTGGGAGGCGCCGGGACGTGTCAACCTCATTGGCGAACATACCGACTATAACGGTGGTCTGGCGCTACCATTTGCAATCGAGCGGCACACGACGATTGCACTAAGGTCGCTTGAGCAGGCGGAACTGCGTTGCTTCTCCACCGACTATCCGGGGTGGTCGCTGAACCCGGTCTCTGCGATCCGACCCGGAGCCATTGATGGCTGGCCCGCCTATGTCGCCGGGGTCTTTTGGGCTTTGGTCGATAAGGGTTGGGAGCCCCACGGATTAGAACTCCTCATATCGTCCTCCGTTCCAAGCGGGAGTGGATTATCATCGTCCGCCGCCTTGACGGTTTCCACGGCTATGTCGATCAATGATAGGTTCGAGCTCGGTCTGGGCCAGGACGAGTTGGTGGATATCGCCCATCGTGCAGAATCGGAATTTGTTGGTGCACCAGTGGGCAGGCTCGATCAGACCGCAATTGTTGGAGCCAGGGCCAGCAATGCTCTGTTGATCGATTTCGAATCGCACTCCATTTCGCATGTACCACTCAAGATAGGTCCTCTGGTGGTAGTGGATACAAAAGTAAAGCATGCCAACGTCGAGGGAGACTATGCGCAGAGGCGTCTAGAGTGCGAGCAGGCATCCAATGCGCTTGGGTACGCTTCGTTGCGATCCGCAACATTGGAGGAAGTTGAGACCCGACTCTCTGGTACGCTTCAGCGAAGAGCTCGCCACGTAGTAACCGAAAATGCTCGCGTGATGTCCACGGTCGATGCTCTTCGGTCTGGCACCTCAGTCGGCGATGCTATTTTTGCCTCGCACCGTTCGCTCAGGGATGATTTTGAGGTCTCCTGCTTCGAGTTAGACGCGGTAGTCTCGGTCGCTGAGAGATGTGGAGCTATCGGCGCTCGAATGGTGGGTGGCGGCTTCGGTGGTTCAGCGGTGGTCGTCGGCGTCGAGGTCGAGCTGCTCCAGCGGGAGATCGATAGCGCCTTTTCCAAGGTGGCTGGGGTAATTCCAGAGGCATTTGAGGTTAAACCTTCCGCTGGGGCGAGGAGGATCGGCTAGTGATTCTCCAAACACACAAGGCAATCGCTATAAAGTCGAGACAAGCGACCCTAACCGCCTTTTGCCGAGTTGGCACGGAGCAGAATTGTCCAATGAGGAGGTCTTTTCTAAGGGGCGGGAGAGCCTGGACGAGATTGCAAATTGCCTTGGTCGATACAAAGAGGCTCGCTGACCAATTCCGCTGTATTTGTCTGAGACAAAACTTGCCGATACCCCTTTCTGGGTGCGACATAGCTACGCCCATTTCGAGCCGTGACCTTAGAGCTCTAACTCCGCTTTCATTTCAGCGGGCATCACGTTTACAACCGACACTAACTTCCGACCGATACTACTAATAAGGGGAGCAATATGGCCGCCATCTACATGGAGGGTATTACCAAGGTTTATGCCAACGGCTTCGAGGCCGTTAGGCATCTCGACATGGCGATCGCCGATGGCGAATTTATGGTTCTCGTAGGACCGTCGGGATCGGGCAAGACTACGGTTTTGAGGATGGTTGCTGGTCTCGAGGAGATATCATCTGGGATACTTAAAATTGGTGACCGTGTCGTCAATGCCGTTGCCCCTACCGACAGGGACATAGCGATGGTCTTTCAAAACTATGCCCTCTACCCGCACATGAGTGTCGCCGACAACATCGGATTCGCCCTGAAGCTCCGGAAATTACCAAAAGAAGACATCAACCGTCGGGTCGCTGACGCAGTAAAGATACTCGGGTTGACTGAATGGATCGACCAACGCCCGGGCCAGCTATCGGGTGGACAGCGCCAAAGGGTGGCAATGGGCCGGGCAATTGTCCGGGAACCCTCGGCCTTTTTGATGGATGAACCTCTTTCGAACCTCGACGCCCCGCTTCGTGTTTCGATGCGGGCTGAGGTGAGTCGCATCCAACGTCGCCTCGGTGTGGCCACCGTCTATGTCACTCACGATCAGCTTGAAGCTATGACGATGGGAGATCGAGTCGGCGTCATGCGCTCTGGGGTCCTCCAACAGTGTGATACTCCACAAGCACTATACGAGAAGCCAGTCAACATTTTCGTCGCTGCCTTCATCGGTTCGCCGGCAATGAACCTCTACCGAGCGGGGATATCAGCAGATGGCGCAGAGCTAACCCTCGGTTCCCAGAAGTTGCCGATACCGGAATCTTTCCGTGGGTGTCTCACTCCGTATCGCGAACGATCGGTAATCTTGGGTATCCGCCCTGAGAACCTTCGCATTGCCACTGACAGCGACCCATCCACGATCACCGCCACCGTGGAGCTCGTCGAAGCACTGGGGTCTGAACTCCTTGTGCACTTTAGCATCGATGCTCGACGGGAAACCGTGGAAGGATTCCAAGACGAAGTCCTCCAGAGCGGTTTTGCCGTAACGGGGGAGGGTATTGCCCGTATTGGCCCCCGTAGCAAGGTAGCTTCGAAGGATATCATTCGCCTGAGTATTGAAGCCGACTCTTACCATTTCTTTGATCCATCGTCTGGACTCGCCCTACGCTGAGTGTCCAAAGCAAGGATTTGCCGGATTAACTCGAAAGGATGGCGGTTGTAGTCATTCCCACGAAGCCCAGCCACCTATATCTTGAACGAGTTGGTGAGAAGTGGCCGGTCCGGAGGAGCCTCGATAGTAGATTTCGCACTCGGGCGCACTGACGATGATCGGATCGACAATCCTCCAGGCCTCGGTAACGGCGTCTTGACGCGCAAATCGTGAGAGGTCACCGACAATAGCATCGTTTAGGAGTATCTCATAGGCCTCGGTGCTCGACCCCGATATGCTTGGGTCGGCCACTTCTAGGTCGACGGGCATCGGAATCAGGTCTGAACCAGGTTGTTTGACCTGAAGTCGAAGGGTGATACGCTCACTCGGCTTTAGCTCAAAGCGGAGTTCATTTGGTAGTAGTGATCGTGTCGAGGTGACTCCGAAGAGTCGAGACGGCGGTTCTTTGAAGCGTATGACGGCTTCGGTGCACGTCACATTGAGGTGTTTGCCGGTCCGAATTAGAAAGGGGACCCCGGCCCATCTCCAGTTGTCAATCTCGGTTCGAAGTGCGACGTAGGTCTCGGTGGTCGAGCGGTTGTCGACCCCCGGTTCGTTTCGATAACCCTCGTATTGACCCCGCACTATATGCTCGGGTAGCGGCGAGCGCATCGCTTTTAGAACCTTAATCTTTTCGTCTCTAAGTGCGTCTGGATCGGATGATGCCGGTGGCTCCTGTGCTAATAGCGCAACGAGTTGCAATAAGTGGTTCTGCACTACATCCCTCGTCGCCCCGATCCGATCGTAGAACTCACCCCGTCCTTCTACGCCGAAGTCTTCAGCCATGGTGATCTGGACGCTAGAGATGAAGTTGCGATTCCAGATTGGTTCCAAGATAGAATTTGCAAACCTAAAAACCAAGAGGTTTTGAACCGGTTCCTTGCCCAAGAAGTGATCAATCCGGTAGATCGCCTCCTCGGGCAGGTGGCGATGGAGGTGCTTATTGAGTTCGATTGCCGATGAAGCGTCCCATCCAAATGGCTTTTCAATCAAGACTCGAGCTGAGCGCACCATGCGTCGCGCCGCCAGCCCGTCGACCGCAACTGAGAAGAGTCGTGGTGGAACCGCTAGATAAAAGATTGGATGACGACTAGATCCGAGCGCTTCGCCCAGGGCGTCATAGGTTTCGGGGTCCTCGTAGGAACCCGAAACATAATTCAGCGAGTTGCACATCGCATCGAGGACTGCTGTGTCCACATCCTCTTCTGCCCGCTTTATGGCCGCTGAAGCGAATCGACGAAAGCCTTCAACGTCCCAGGCGGTTGATGCGACGCCAACAA
>JAKAPB010000256.1 GCA_021823045.1 Actinomycetes bacterium
GACAAGTCTCTTGAAGTCTTGCGCTCCGTCCGAAGAATCGACCCCTAAATTGGGACGGCGATCGTCTGGTTTATATGAAAATCGGATATTTGTTTGCTCTGAGGTTCAGGAGCGGCTATTTGCAACCGATTGAATCCTTGTTCGATCAGAGGGTGATCAGGTGGTTCGCAAAGCCGGTGGTTAATTGGACTCACTGCTCCTTCGTTGGGAGGTAGGTCTATTTTCGCTTCAGCTCGAACTTTTAGATCTTTTGTATCGATTAGTTAATCCTTAGGGATGGCGTCGGGTGTGCCGATAACCCAAATTGAAGGTAATTGGAGGACGGGCGATGGTTTTGGTGACACGCCTTTCAGGCCAAGAATTGGTGCTCAACTGCGATTTGATTGAGAAGATCGAGGCGACCCCCGACACGGTGATCACCTTGAGCGGCGGAAGCAACTACATGGTGAGAGAGGGAGTCCAAGAGGTGGTTGATCGGATTGTGGCCTTTAGGGCGACGGTAATTCGAGCCGCCTCGTATCCGGACCCAGGGGACCCGTCACCGAGGCTTCGTGTCGTAAAGCCGGTACTGGCTGAGGAGGAGTAGCACGTGGATGTGTCCACCCCGATCGGTATAGTTCTAGCGCTAGCAGCGATCTTCATCTCGATGATCATGGATGGCGGTAATCCTGCTTCCTTGCTAGCGCCATCTTCTATGCTGCTGGTGCTGGTTGGCACCGTCGGTGTGTCGATTGCCGGGGTTAGGTTGAAGGATATCTCGCAGATAGTAGGCGGGCTGAAGTCTGCGATGATGTCAAAAGTCCAGGCTCCTGACGAGTCGATTGCCGAGATGGTCAGGTTTGCTGAGATTGCCAGGCGCGAAGGCGTCTTAGCCTTGGAGGCGGCTTCCCGGGATATTCAAGACCAGTTCTTGAAGAAGGGTATTCAGCTGGCGATAGACGGCATAGATGGTGAGCGAATCCAGGAACTGCTTGAAAGCGATATCGAATCCATGAAGGTCCGTCACGGCGTTGGGGCTAAGTTTTTCAAAGACATGGGCGGTTTTGCCCCCACTATTGGGATCTTGGGAACTGTTATGGGGTTGATCCACGTCCTAGCCAATCTTTCCAACCCGGGAACATTGGGACCCGCAATATCAGGGGCGTTCACCGCAACCCTATGGGGAGTTATGACCGCAAACGTCATTTGGCTTCCCATTGAAAACAAGCTGAAGAGGGCTTCGGGTCTCGAGGTCAGAACCAAGATGCTGATGATGGATGGAATCCTCGCGATTCAGGCCGGAGGTTCTCCGAGGCTGATAGAGCAGCAGCTATTGACATACCTTGCCCCCAAGGAGCGAGATGCTTTAGCTGCGGCAAAAGAGGCGTCTAAGAAGAAGGCGGCATGAGTTCCCGCAGCCATCGGGGCCACGGCGAAGAACACGCCGAGGCGGAGAACAGCGAGAGATGGCTGCTTACCTATTCCGACATGATCACCCTGCTATTGGCACTTTTCGTCGTCCTGTTCGCAATGAGCACAATCAATATTCAAAAGTTCATGGAGTTCAAGACGGGCATCGTCAAATCGTTCTCTACTCTTCAACTCAACTCTTTGGTTCATGGCGGTACGGGACTTCTGCAAAACACCTCCCTTGTCCAACGAAGTGGGGTGGTGAAGGGGATCGTTCCTCCGATCAACCAATCGTCTGGGAACTCAAATGCCACAGCTCAGGAGGTTAATGCTGCCCTGCAAAAGGCGGGGCTCTCAGCAGACGCCAGCGTGACCACCGATCAAAGGGGCGTGGTGGTAACGATGATGTCGGACAAGATGTTTTTTGGTGTCGACTCCGCACAACTAGGTTCGGCGGGCAGTGCAGTGGTGGATGTGCTCGCTTCGGTGCTCAAGACTATGACAAACGATGTCGTAGTGGAGGGCTATACAGATGACCAGCCGATCATGGGGGGTCCGTATTCCTCTAATTTTGAACTTTCAGCAGTTAGGGCTACGACGGTAGTCGAGAGGATGACCAGGGTTGATGGTATACCCGAGGCTAGGTTATCGGCTACTGGATATGGTCAGACTCACCCTCTTGTTCCTAATACTTCTCCGGCAAATATGGCTATCAACAGGAGGGTGGACGTGGTCATCCTCAATCCGGCTGTTAGCTCAGTGATCAGTCCGTCTACGCCTGCGGTTACGCCCGTTTCCGCCGGCGGAACGAGCAATGCCAGCGGCGTTATAGCGAGTGCCGCACCGTCGGCGGTAAAAAAATAACTGGAGTAATGGTATTGGCCTGAAGAATTCGCTGCAATGTTCCGATAAAGAGTGGTATTCGTTTCTTGCCCAAGGTCAATTGGGTTTCCTAGGATGGGAGAATTGGCAGATGTCTAGGACTGCGGAAGCGGTAAAAGGTGCTCAAGGAGCGAAAAAGTCTGATTCGGCAAAGAAGCCAGAAACAAAGAAAAAGGGTGGCAAGAAGAAGCTACTCTTCATCGTCCTGCCGCTAATACTCGTAATCGCCGGAGCTGCTTATTTCCTCCTCTTTTCGGGTGGCTCCTCTAATGCATCCGCAACGGTCGTCAAGCCACTGCCAACCTATAATTTCGCTACCTTGACGACTAACCTTTCCGACGGACACGTTTTGCAGGTCGGAATGACATTCCAGCTTACGAGGACCTCAACACCAGCGGAGGTAACCGCCGACCTCCCACAGGTAACCGATATTGTGATACAGACCTTTGCTGGGTACACCTACCCCTATTTGCTGAATCCACAGGCGAGGGACGCGGCTAAGCAAGTACTTTTGAATGCTGTAAATGCGGAACTGGCGCGAACCCCGGGAAAGCCCAAGGTGAATGCGATCTATTTCACAACTTTTTTGATGCAGTAGGTAGCCGACCGATCTAGTACCTGCCTGGCAATCGGTGCCTCGCGGAGAATCGATATAGTTGACCTGTGGATTTAGTCGTCGTCTAAGTCGTCGTCGGGTCTTTTGACCTGTTGTGAAAAGATGTAGGCTCCGATTAGTCGCGAATGCTGAGCAGATACAGACAGTATCTCGCATCCTACTATTTGGCCCCTAATGTTAGCGACGGCGACATCGGCTAGGATGTCGCCTTGGGGCAGGCTGCAACTAAGGTGGAAGGTTTCTCCTGGGACAGTTGTAAAATCGGGTTCAACCTCGATCCCTACTCCAGTAGCAGAGATGTCTTTGATTCGAGCTGCCATCGGCTGACGTGAGACCCCATCTTGGAAAGGCACTATCCGCGCAGCTAGATCGGCATGAACCCTAAATGCTCTCCGCCTCTGGATTCGTTTCCAGTGGGTGAGTAGAGGGAGCCTTGCATAATAAAGGTTATTAGACGTGCCAATCTTCTGGAAGTCGACAAGCGCTCTCCAAGGACCTTCTTCGTCGACGACCTCGGCGGCAAAGTACCTACAAGCCGGGCTAGGTCGCATTGGGTTATCGCTCTCCACCAGCAGCTGCGATTCAGAGTCGTAAACCAACCTGGGCCTATAGATAGCCTCGAGGGTGTCGTTTTCATCCAAGTAGCAGTAAACCTTGATAAGCGGGGTGGAACTTAGCCGCGGAACTCCGTATTCGTCGGCGTCATAGTCCTCCTCAGCTCCGTCATCCCAGGCCATGTCGAATGACACTAACTGCTTAGCGGTAAAAAGGTGTCCTCCAAGGGCAAATTTGAACCTTCTGCCGCCGCAAAAAATCCTTTATTTAGCGTTTGAGATCTGGGCAAGTTGCGAAGTATCGACTGGGCAGCTACTGCAAGCGGTAGTGGGAAACGATGGCTAGCCAAGTCCCCCTTTTCTCCAGAGAGTCGGAGGCTTCACCGATTTCTACGACCGAGGCGACGATAGCGTCGATGGTTTAGCCGCTGCGGTAGATATTTGACCAGCTTCGTCGGCGGAAGTGATTGAATCCTTCGTCAAGATCCGTGCTTGGGACCTTGACAAATGCCTTCAAGAGCCACTTTTGAGCTTTTAAGTCGTTCGCTGGACCTGTCGGGAGGTCAGGTCAACAGAGTTGGTTATGCTTTCTTTGCTATTTTGCTAAGGAACGATCGTTGAATGCCGATTCATACAGAGTGACTTTTGACGACGCCGCCAAGGATGCCGAAGCTCCAGCTGAAGAGGATCTGGGATCAAGTGCGGTATTTGCACCAGTAGAACGCCAACCCAAGCCAGCTGAAGAGGATCTGGGATCAAGTGCGGTATTTGCACCAGTAGAACGCCAACCCAAGCCA
>JAKAPB010000257.1 GCA_021823045.1 Actinomycetes bacterium
CGAAGTTTCACGCCGACGCGGCGACGTCGCGTTGATAGCGACGGCTCCCGTCTCATTCTTTGATCCCGACGATACCGGACCGTTTAAGCTCGTCTGTAGGCATGGCGGCCTTAGCTCTCAAGAAGTAAAGGTTCCGCTTTTGTTTGCTATTGGCTAGGTGGTTGGCCCCGAGGCCCCTAATATGTGCCTCTAAAGGTCATGGATCAAAAGAGATTTCTTGGTAGTTGAAGATGGAGGTCCCGATGGACGGGGTAAATGGGGATAGCAAAGAGGCCGAGGTACTACCCGTATCCGGAGATGAAGCCAACGAAACCGAGGTTATATCATCGCCAGCCAAGGTCCTAAGGATAGGTTCGATGATCAAAGGGCTGCTCGAGGAGGTCAGGTCGTTCAATCCTGATGAGACCACCCGCACGAGGCTCAAGGAGATCTACCAACGTTCGATCGAGGAACTCGCTTCTGGACTTTCCGATGACCTGGCCAGCGAACTGAAAAGGGTGAGCTTGCCATTCGCCGGAGATGACGTACCTAGCGAATCTGAACTAAGGATTGCACAGGCACAGCTTGTGGGGTGGCTGGAGGGGCTCTTCCACGGTATTCAGGCGACTCTTTTCGCCCAGCAGCTCGCAGCTCGGACCCAATTGGAAGAGATGCGAAACAAGCAGTTGATGCCCGGAGCCCATGAAGACGTTCAACGTCCCGGTACCTACCTGTAGGTCCCATGCCAACCGTTGCACTCGGATCCGATCATGCCGGTTTCCAACTCAAAGAGGTCATCAAGGAACATCTGAGCGACCTTGGCGTGAGAATTATTGATTTTGGAACCCACGACTCTGAAACCTCGGTGGACTACCCGCGGTATTGCGCACCAGCCGCGAGGGCTGTAGTGGCAAAGAGGGCGGATTTTGCAATTGTCTTTGGCGGTTCGGGGCAGGGCGAACAGCTCGCCGCTAACAAGGTCAAAGGGGTAAGGGCCGCCTTGTGCTATAACGAGCTATCGGCCCGCTTGGCGCGCCAACACAATGACGCCAACGTGCTATCCCTCGGAGCTCGTTTGTTGGGGACTGAGCTGGCAATAGCCATTGTTGACTCCTTTTTGGGGTCGACCTTTGACGGGGGACGCCATTTACGCAGGGTTGAGATGCTTTCCAAACTTGAGTCTGGTGAGGATATAGACGAGGTGACGGCCTGAGTGGTTCGGCCAAGGAGGCTAGGTCGCACCGCCCGACTGATTCGGACCCTCGTCTTCATAGCGGTGGTGGTTGGCACTTCGGCCCTGTTTGTAGCGAAGAAGGATTTTGCCTCGTCCCCTGGCGGCCAGGGTACGACGACCTCGACCACCCTGCCGAGACCAATATCGACGACCACTACCTATCCCAGCGGTCCGTTGGGGGTTGGTCTCTTCCAGGATGTGGTTAGTGAACCGGGACGTTCGATATGCCCGCCCCTCAATCCGACCTGCGTCACGCGGAGTTTTCAGTTTCAGATATTCTACCCGGCTATTACGTCAGGAACTGGACCGATCCAAGGAGCGGAGCCAGCGCTCATCCATGGCCCATACCCGATTGTGCTCTTTGCCACGGGGTTCGATCTCAACCCGATAGACTACTACCCCTTGATCCAGGGGTGGGTGCAGGCGGGCTTCGTGGTAGCCGCTCCAATATTCCCGTTGACTTCGCAGGCCGCTTTGAGCCAACATAACGTCAATTTGAACAACGAGGGCCAATCTGACCTCTACGAATCGGACCTCCTGAACCAGCCACAAGACATTAAGGCCGCCTTGGCGAACCTGAATGCTATCGCTTCGAACGGCGGTTCTTTACTTTATGGGATGCTCGATCTCTCCAGTGTCGCACTGGCCGGCCAGAGCGACGGGGGAGATACCGTACTGGCGGCAGCCTACAACAGTTGCTGTGTGATACCCGGCATCAAGGCGTTGGCGGTGCTCTCTGGAGCCGAATTTCCCCCATATGGTGGCAGTTACTTTTCTACCCCGCCGCTTCCCCTATTGGTAACCCAAGGGAGCGCCGATACGGTCAACCCACCAGCGGACTCACAGCAAATATTTGCGCAGGCTCCGCCGACAAAGTACTACCTCAACCTCGTCGGAGCGGACCATTTGGCCCCATACACTGCAAATGACCCATACGAGCAGACCGTGCTCGGCGTAAGCGTAGCCTTTTTCGATTTTTACCTCAAGGGAGTCGGCACAACTTCGGGACTAGCTACCCTTGGTAACGTGGCGGGTGTCTCGACGCTCAGTGTAGATTAGCCTGAAAAACCACCATAAGGTGGTCTGGCTGGTACTGGTTTGTGGCTCTTCGTGGTCGGTTTGTGGTGAGGTGGAGGGATTTTGTCCGGTAGTGAAACTGAAACAGAGGGCCAGGTGCCGTCTGGCGGCCCATTTAATACCCCATTTAACTGGGCGATAGAGCTTTGCGAATCTTCGGGGGATGGTCCGACTCTGGCGGTTAAGGACCTAATCGACGTCGAAGGGACCAAAACTACCGCAGGCTCTCGTCTCGTCGCTTCGACCGCTACTCCTTCGCTGCAGGACGCACCAGTAGTGACCCATGCGCGAAAAAGAGGAGCTCGAATCGTCGGAAAGGCAAACCTTACCGAACTTGCCTTTGGTGCTCAGGGGATCAACCCGTGGTATGGCACGCCGGTGAATCCTATTTCGCCAGAGCTAATACCGGGTGGATCCTCCAGTGGAAGCGCAGTCGCTGTAGCTCGCGGGATCGCCGATATCGCCTACGGTACCGATACCGGTGGCTCGATAAGAATTCCAGCGACGAGCTGTGGAGTGATCGGGCTGAAGACTACCCTCGGTAGGGCTTCGACTACTGGGGTATACCCACTTTCGCAGTCCCTTGACACGATAGGTCCGCTCGCTAAGACTATTCCCCAGATCTGGACAGGGCTTTCCTGGCTCTTCGCTGGGGACCTGGACACCAGCGCTACCCCTTATCTAAGTGCGGGAAGGATTAGGACTTCGAAGTCTGAATTGATCGAGGTGACGATAGACGAGGCACTCAGGCTGGCAAAGGTCAAGCTCAGCAGTCTAGAAAACCCCGGACTCTCCAGGGCATGGGAGGTCGGGGGCGTGATCATGGGGTACGAGGCGATTCGAAATAACGAATTGGCGGTCAGTCAGCACCATCGAATAGACCCGGCTATTTGGAGTCGTTTTCATCTGTACCTCGCCAAGTCGGCCTCCGACTACCAAGAGGCCCTAGAAGTTGGAAAGGCGTTCTCAAAGTCAGTTTCAGACCTGATCGAGAACTTCGGAGCGCTGGCGCTAGCTTCGGTACCATTTGAAGTTCCCTCACTCAAAAACGCCTATAAGCGATGGATCAACGTAAACACGCTTCCCTTCAATGTTGCTGGTCTACCGGCGATTTCATTTCCACTCCCTGCTAGGTTCTGCGATGCCGTCAGGGTGGAGCATGGACTGGAGGACGACCGTGGACAGGGAGTGGGGGAGAACGGCCAGCGGGTCCCAATTTCTGTCCAATTAGTTGGCAAGTCGGGCTCGGACGAAGCCCTAGTTGCGACCGCAGACATGATCCTGGCGACGCTTCAATCTGAAGGGTTCTAGTCGGCCGAATCTAAGAGAAATTCCGGTACAAGCTAGCTGAGGCGCAAGCCGCCATCGATAAGCAGCTCACTACCGGTGATTGAAGATGCGGCATCTGAGAGTAAAAAGAGAACCGACTCGGCAATCTCCCTCGTTGAGATCAATCTCTTGGTAGTGTGATGGATTTTAAAATCCTCCCCACTAGAGAGACCGTAGATTTTGGCCGACGCCTCGAGGATTGGAGTTGCGGTCGAACCGGGGGAGACGGTGTTGGCGGTTATCGAACTCCCCGCTAGATCCAAGGCGAGGTTTTCCATATAGGCGCATACTGCGGCCTTTGTGGCACAGTAGTGCGATAGTAGGTTCAGCGGCCGCTTAGCCCCCGCCGATGAGATAGCGATAAGTCGACCTGGTCTACCTGGCAGCACTTGAGAAGCCGGGATCATCGACTTCAATGCGGCTCCCATGAGGTTGGTAACCCCAAAGTAGTTCACCTCAAAGAGGGTTCTAGCTAGCTCCGGGCTAGTCAACCAAGCGGGGTTCCCGCCGATCATTACCCCAGCTGCCGCAATAACCGCAGTTAGCTCACCTACGGACTCGGCTAATTGGACGGCTTGTGTGCAGGCTAATGGATCTCGGACGTCAGATTCAATTGT
>JAKAPB010000258.1 GCA_021823045.1 Actinomycetes bacterium
TTGTCCATTTTATCGTTACCTCGTTTGGAGTGCTTCTTGGTCGGCTAGTGAGTTTCCACTTGAGCTTTGGGATTGGGTATCAAGGAGGTCAAATCGTCGGATATTCTTGTCCGCTATCGTTTGAAGCTGCGCTATCACCTCGGTGTTGGCGCTAGGTCGGAAGAGGTGTTGATAGCGCCTCTGTGGACGTAAGTACTCCTCTACCGGGACCTGAGAACGGATTTTTGATGACCCGGTGACTTCGCCGTACTCGGCTTCGAAGACTGGGAAGAGGCCGGATTCCTTAGCGAGCCTTGAGAGTCTTATTGTGTCCGAAGGGGCGGATCCCCAACCAAGCGGACAGGGTACAAGGACGTGAAGGTACCTAGCGCCACGGAATGACATCGCCTTTTCGACCTTGTATTCGAGATCGTGGAGTTCGGCCACCGTCGCCGTCGCTACATAGGGTATTTCATGGGCCATCGCTATAAGTGGGAGGTTTTTGCCCTTGCCAAAGTCCGCTCCTGGGTGAGCACCGACGGCTTCAGTGGTTGAGGTTTTGGCTGCGGGTGGGGTTGCCCCTGAGCGCTGGACACCGGTGTTCATGTACGCTTCGTTGTCGTAGCAGATGAAGAGTACGTCATCATTTCTTTCAAACATTCCAGAAAGGACGCCAAATCCTATATCGACGGTTCCGCCGTCGCCAGCCTGGGCCACGACCCTAACGTCGGTTCGCCCTTTGACCTTCAATGCCGCTGCTATTCCCGTGCCCACCGCAGCCACATTCCCGAAGAGTGAGTGTATCCAGGGTATTTGCCATGAAGTCTCAGGAAAAGGTGTCGTAAATACCTCGAGGCAGCCGGTGGCATTTGCTGCGATCACCTTGCCATCAGTCGCCCGCATCGCTGCGTCAATGGCGTATCTGGCTCCGAGGGCCTCGCCGCACCCTTGGCATGCCCTGTGGCCGAGGGTGAGGGAGTTGGTGCGCTTCATGTCTGCTTGAACCGTGCGGTCCTGCGCTTCTAAAAGCCTGTTTCCTACGACGAAGCTTCCGGTCTGGTAGAACTTGACTGGTTGGTAGCCCACGTGGTTCCTTTCAATTAGCCTTGGCACTGTGACCGAGGTCGTGGACGATTCGTTCAGCTGCGGGTCTGGGTAGAACCGAGGTTTGCATGCGGCTTATTTCCCGGTCTATGACAGCGTGATTTAGGTCTAAAAAGGTCAAGTCAGCGATCTCGTCAGCATCGGCTAGTTTAAAAAAGTCCACCAGCGATGAGCGCAGGATTGACCTTCCGCCGAGCCCGGCGACCACCGAATAGCGTTTTATCGGTGCATTGCCTAGGGCCGTGGTGATGTTGGCGCTGAGTATGCCGCCAAGGCCCACCGAGAAGGCCTTCTCTAATACCACCACTCGTTCGGCGCTAGATAGAGCTTCCCTCACTGCATCTAGCGGGAAGGGTCGGAAGGTCGTTATTCCGAGTACGCCTATCGAAAGGTCAGCGTCACGAAGTTCGTCGACGGCGTCTTTGATCGTACCCAGGATTGAACCCATCGCAACAATGATCGTTCCTGCGCCATCGAGGTGGTACTTACTGACCAGACCACCGGCATAACGAGAGAAGATCGAATCAAACTCATTTGCGATCTCCGGAATGCGTTCTAGGGCGAGTAGCTGCTTTGCGTGCGCTAGGTATCTGACCTCGCTAAAGGCCTCCGGACCCACCATCGAGCCTATCGAGACCGGGTCGTTTGGATCGAGTATCTGTTTTGGCTCGAAGTGGGGAAGGAAGCGGTCCACCTGCTCCTGCTCGGGTATGTCGACCCGCTCGACGGCGTGGGTGAGGATGAAGCCGTCCATATTCACCATTACTGGTAGTGATATCTCCTCGGCGAGTCTAAAGGCCTGGATGTGGAGATCTACTGCGTCTTGATTCGTCTCGGCGTACAACTGGATCCAACCTGAGTCTCTGACCGCCATCGAATCGGTGTGATCGTTCCAGATATTTATCGGTGCGCCGATAGCCCTGTTTGCTAAGGTCATAACGATGGGTAGGCCGAGGCCAGCGGCGTTATAGACCGCTTCGATCATAAATAGCAGCCCCTGGCTCGCAGTGGCAGTGTAAGAACGAGCTCCCGCAGCAGACGCCCCGATTGCGACCGACATAGCTGCAAATTCTGATTCCACATTTACAAATTCGCACGGGGAGAGTTCACCGCTTTTGACCATCACCGAAAGATTCTCGACGATATGTGTTTGGGGTGATATTGGGTAGGCGCAGATCACCTCTGGCCTACACAGGGCGGCGGCCTTGGCCACAGCGAGTGAGCCTTCTATCTGTTGGAGCATTTGAGATTCCTTCGTTATGCAGTTTAAGAATTTAGATAGTTAACTGGGACGAGCGAGTGAGGAGGTCGTTTTAGCCAACTCATTCCTTACGAAATCGAAGGCTTGGGTAGCGGCCACAACATTCCCGTCCGCAATTGACCCTGAGAATCGGTGCCTTATCGCCGCCTCGACGGATTTTAAAGATACCCGCATCGTTATGGCCGCAAAGGCTCCTAATAAAGCGGCGTTGGGTACTGGCCTTCCAAAGGCAGCTAGAGCTAAATCCGTCGCCGGAACGCATGAGAGACGCTCAGATTTGAATTGAGAAGCGTATTCACCTAGACCGAGCTCGGCAAAGCTTCTCGATGTATTTATCAAGATGTACGCATCCGGCATCACGCCGCTGAAGAGGTCAACTTGATGAAGGAGGGTTGGGTCCTGGATGATGAGGGCGTCTGGATCAGCTATGGGCTCCCTGCTTCGTATCTCTTTGTCGTCGACCCTACAAAAAGCGACGACAGGCGCCCCCATCCTTTCGGAGCCAAAGCTCGGAAAGGCCTGAGCGTACTTATTTTCATAAAATGCAGCGACAGAGAGCATCTCGGCTGCGGTTACTACACCTTGCCCGCCCCTACCATGAATACGTATTTGAAACATCCCAGTCTTCCGTTAGCTCCGATACGGGGACAGCCTACTACCAAGCCCCATATCTATTTAAAGTGTCCAGTTAGGATAAAAATCCTTGCCCTACTTCATAGATAATAATTGTCCGTAACCCGCAGATTACCAAACCCAATTGTCATACATGTATACGCAATTAATAATCTCCCAGTAGCTATCCCGGCCACGCAGGGGCTTCGAAAGGTGCTACCAGCCGTTTTGCCAATAGATTGACTCCCTGTTCGGTACCCTCCAATCTTTTCACCAAAAATGGAACGAGCGAAATTGTGATAAAAAGTTTTAAACGGTAATTTTCATACAGTGATTGCATAAAGATTATTAATTAGAAAAAACCTCTACCAGGTACCAATTCCTGATTGCCATTCCCAATAGCGCTGCTACGCACTTTTGCCCACACGACGATGTCTGTGTGACGCCGCTGGCTCGAGAAGCCCTTTTAGTTCTGCGATGGTTTGCTGACGGCACGGTTTGGCTGCCGGCACGGTTTGGCTGCCGGCACGGTTTGGCTGACGGCACGATTTGGCTGACCGTAAACGATTTGTGAGCGTCCCAGTCGATCTCTTTCGAGAGACCTTTTATGCCGACGGGCGTATTCGTGGTGCGAATTTGAGAAGAATCAGGCACGGCGACTGGGCGCCGATATCCATTTCAGGAATCCATCCTTCTGCCTGGACTGGACGATCAAATTTCGCTTTTAGGCGAGTTTGCCTGGCGGCCTGGGCCACCACTACGCAGTGGTGGTGATGCCGAGAATCAGCAAGCGGTGCCGCTCGGAGGATGACGTCTCGTGATCGCTAGATGTTAACTCTTGAGAATATTGAGTTCCGGGCATTAGTTACCGGTTATGACTTTGTAGCATTGAACCAGTTTTGTGGTTATTCGCCTTGGGGGAGGTCCCGTCGATTTCGGCGAGGACGAGTTCGTGCCCTAAGGTCGCTAGTTTCCACTGGACTGTGGGACGGGTTGGTTTTACGGGTTGGAGGCAGCTAGAGGTGAAGGAAGTACTTGAGATACCAGTCGCTGAAGCCGGTCCTTTAGGCATCGAGAGACGCGGTATAGATTACGTGCCCGCCGGCGAGAGGTGGGCACGGCCGGTAAATCTCTTCTGGATGTGGGCCGGTGCGATATTCAATGTTGAATATTTGGTCTATGGGGCAGTTCTGATGAGCTTCGGACTATCTTTTGCCCAGGCGGTATTTATTATCCTGGTAGGCAACCTCTCTTG
>JAKAPB010000259.1 GCA_021823045.1 Actinomycetes bacterium
CTTTGCGAACTACACCCCGGCCCCTATGACGGACGACCCGTCGGATCACTTCCGATGTCGATAGACCCGTACTTAGACCCCAGCGTTCCATATCTTCCCGGCGCTGAGACGGTTTCGGAGCTCATTTTTCGAGTGAAGAGTTACCTCGGCGAGCTGGTCGACTACTCGATGGACCACGGCGTCGGGATCGTGGTCCATCTTGGCGTGATTAGGGCGATAGCGGAAATGACTATCGGAGTAGATCCGGTCGCACTCGTCAAATATTCCCATCCGGCGAGTGCTTGGATTTTCAGCCTTTCAAAGTCAAAGGGTGGGCGAACCTATCTCCAGCTCCAGGGTGCTAGCAGGTGAGATCGGTATCGTAAGTATGGCCATCGATTGTCACTGATCCCGTTTGGACTATTACAATCTGGCCACCGCCGAACGAGTTGGAAGCCGAACACGCTGTTGATGGATCAACACCGGGTAGGGCTACCCATATCTGCGTATTCGCCGGTAGTGTCGCTCCGCCGGTAATTTCACCCCACTGCTTTGGAGTGGAGTAGACCCCTACCGTTATACCTACCGACTTGAAGAAGTTAATCGCTCCGAGTATGTCCTGGTAGTCCTGGGCCTGAGCCGCAGGTGCGAGCAGGTTGGGACCAGAAGTGGTCGCCGCCCACTGTCCACTGGTCTCCACATCGAGCCACCAGTTCGGTGACGAGACGTTGGAGGTCTGCCCATATTGGTAGGCGTATTGGGCTTGCTTGAATCCGAAATTATAAGCCTGGCAATTTAGATCAGTGACCGCACAGTTGCCGGCTGGGCCGGTCATATATGAGGCCGAACCGTAGTTGGTGGGAGGATTAGTGCCGTCTGATGGCCAGTTCATAAAGGCATATAGCGAGAGGTTCTGACCCGCCCACTGGGCCTCTTGCACTAGGCATGGATTTTGAAAACTGAAGCTCCATCCAACCGCCTCGACTATTGCCAATGGTGCGGTAGGGGGCAGGGCGGAACATTGGAAGTTAGAGATGTCATAGCCGGTAGCACCTGGGGAATAGGCGGTCGGAATGTTGACCGCGGCTATACCCACAATCGGGGCAGAAACCGGGCTTGTGGCGGCTGAGCCGTAGAAGGCTGCGTCGCCGAAGGAGAAGATGCCCCCGTCCGAAGCTACCAGCCAGTAGCCGAGGCCATCTGGAGTGGATGCCATCCCGACGATCGGCTTATTGAGAACTATCGCCCCGGTAGATCCGTGGAAGGTGGCGTCACCGAAGGAGAAGATGCCCCCGTCCGAAGCGACCAGCCAGTAGCCGAGGCCATCTGGAGTGGATGCCATCCCGACGATCGGTTTGTTCAGAACCATCGCACCGGTAGAGCCGTAGAAGGCTGCGTCACCGAAGGAGAAGATGCCCCCGTCCGAAGCGACCAGCCAGTACCCCTTGCCGTCTGGAGTGGATGCCATCCCAACGATCGGCTTATTGAGAACCATCGCACCGGTAGAGCCGTAGAAGACTGCGTCACCGAAGGAGAAGATTCCTCCATCCGAAGCGACCAGCCAGTACCCCTTGCCGTCTGGAGTGGATGCCATCCCGACGATCGGCTTATTTAGGGTCATTCCCCCGGTGGATCCGTAATACTGGGCGTCACCGAAGGCGAATACCCCTCCGTCCGAAGCGACCAGCCAGTACCCCAAACCGTCTGGGGTGGACACAGAGGCTACGATTGGCTTGTTCAGTTTCGTTCCCACCAGGCTGCCGTGGCTGTGCACGTTGAAGGGGTAGATAGCGCCGTCGGATCCCACGATGTTATAGCCCGAGACTCCTGAGAACGAAGCCAGCGCACTATGGCCAGTAGCGGTAGTTTGGGTTCGGTTCGATGAGCTTTGGTAGAGCGTCGGCGCCATCCAGAGCAACGCCAATGCAATGGCGCTTGACATCAAGACTCGCTTCGCCCCCAGACGCAGAAGGTCTCCTCCGAAGTTTTTAAAATTCACTACAACCTACTCCCTAATGGTGGACACGCTAGGCAAGAGCCGCCAGATCCATTAATCGGCAAACTTGAACGCTTGCTGAATACCGTAAACGAAATGAACTAGGTTTCTTGACGTTTGAGAAAAAATGAGAAAAGACTTTAATTCTGGGTTTTGATTTGGATATGCGCTAAATGGCCTCGATAACGCTTGAGGTCCGTATTGTGGGGCCCGAAAGTCACGCCGAGGAACGCCGCTCAGCTAGAGTCCTCCCACATCTCAAGGAGGAATATACAACCGTATAGCAATGATTGCATAAATAATCGCAACCATTCACGATTGGCAGTTCTCCTCTAAATCGGCAAAGTCTCCCAAGTGATGAGGCACTAAGAAGACTTTTTGTGCCGATGGAAACAGGTAGTACGAGTCGAACCAACTGAGTGGTACCTGTCGGCAAAAGACGCCTTACCGCTACAAAAGGCCGCTACCAAAGCTTTTCTATTAGGCCGCCTATCTGCCACCTCACAGGATTTTGGCCTCCCAGACGGCGGTTGACCACGGAGCATCTCTACTAATCGATAAAAGGTGACCTCGTTTGTCGGCTGACGCTATTCAGAACTGTTCTGTTACAGTCGGACAGGCAAACGAAGTTATCGCGGCGGATTCCACTAACTCACCTCCCGTCTCCGTTCGGGAGACTTGGAGGTCTGGTTTTCTGGTACATGGCTCGATTGATTCGTTTTGGATCCGGACCCGTCGTTTATGGTGGGTGCATCTTGAGGGCAAAATCCTGACCTTCGGCTTCCTAGCGAGCCAGGTGGGCTTCTTTCCCGACGGTCGTATTGGGTGAAACCGCGGTCGACTCTCGCTGCCGAGTCTCATGACACGAATACATTTTGATTTTCTAACCCAAATTGTGGCGCCTCGTATCGATTGGTACTCCTCGAGGTGGACCGAGCGGACGTCGGTTCCAATTCCCGCACTAGAACCGACCGGTACGATTTTTCGTGGTTAGCTATTTGTTCCTCAGTGTCACCCAGCAAGCAGTGTCACCGGATAAGCAGTTCGGCCACCCTGTATGCGAGGTCCAAACTCTGACGGGCGTTCAGTCGCGGGTCACAGATGGTGTTGTAGTTTGAATCGAGTTCGCTAAGCAGGATTTCCTCCGATCCACCGACACATTCGGTGACGTCGTCTCCTGTCAACTCGATGTGGACACCCCCGGCCCAGGTCCCAATGGACCGATGGACTTCGAAAAAAAGCCTTATCTCTTCGAGTACGTCTTCGAATCTTCGGGTCTTATAGCCCGATTCCGATACGAAGGTGTTGCCGTGCATCGGATCGCACGACCATATCACAGGGTATCCTTCGTTTCGGACGGCCTCGACTAGAGGCGGAAGGGAGTCCTCGATCTGTGACCTCCCCATCCTGGAAATGAGGGTGAGTCGCCCGGGCTGTTTTTTGGGGTCCAGGATTGCGCAGAGTTCAAGTAACTCATCACTAGATATCTTCGGGCTCACTTTGCACCCGATAGGGTTGGCGACCCCAGAAGCGTAGCGGATGTGGGCCGAATCAACCTGACGGGTTCTTTCCCCGATCCAGATCATGTGGGCCGAAAGGTCATAGTAAAGGTCTGTGTTTGCTACCTTGTGGGTCAAAGCTGCGTCATAGTGCAGCAGTAGCGCCTCATGACTGGTCCAGAAATCCACTTGCCCTAGTGCCGCTTCGTCAGCGAGGTCGATTCCACAGGCCGCCATAAACTTGAGCGCCCGGGTAATTTCTGACGCTATGGTGTCGTAACGCTCGCCTTCGGAAGAAGTAGCCACAAATTCCTGGTTCCAGTTGTGGACCTGCGATAGATCAGCGAAGCCGCCACGAGTCAGCGACCGTAAAAGGTTCAGCGTCGAAGCAGATATGTTGTACGCCTCGATCAGGCGTCCGGGATCTGGCCTCCTAGCTTCGATGTCAAATGCATCATCATGGATAATGTGACCCCTAAACGAAGGCAATTCGACGCCTTTGTACTTCTCCATTGGTGAAGACCTTGGTTTGGCGTACTGTCCGGCGATCCTGCCTACTTTGACCACCGGAACACCGGACGAGTAAGTTAGCACCACCGCCATCTGCAGGATTACCTTGAGTCTCCTTCTGACCGATGCTGCCGAGTGGTCGTGAAAAGACTCTGCGCAGTCCCCGGCCTGCAAGACGAAGGCCCTTCCCTTTGATACCTGTGCTAGAGCGTCTTTAAGCGCT
>JAKAPB010000260.1 GCA_021823045.1 Actinomycetes bacterium
ATCGACCCGTGAGATCAGCTTTCAGGAGTACTTCGTCAAATATAGGCACCAGGGAAAAGTAGCCGAGGTTAGCTATCGCGGTGCCGAGGACGCATCCCCTGCGCCCCGGGTTTTAGATTCAATCCTTGAAGCCGAAGTCGTCATAATCGCCCCTTCAAACCCGATCCTTTCGATCAAACCGATCCTGGCGATAGGTGAGATCGCCGGGGCGGTTGCGAATAGACGATCCTCCACAGTGTTCGTCTCCCCCATTGTCGGGGGCAAAGCAATCAAGGGCCCCGCTGAGTCAAATCTAAGAGACCTTCTCGGTGATTCGTCTCTGGCTTCCCTGTGTCTCTTCTACGAGAGCTTCGCCTCCGGAGTCGTCGTCGATAAGGAGGATTCCGAGGCCATTAGCGAACTTGAAAAACTGGGCTATAGAGTACTTCTGGCAGATACCATGATGACTACTAGGGTCAAGGAGGAGGACTTGGCGAGAGCGACGGTCGAGTTCGCCAGGGCAGTGGCAATGGGAACTCCGAGCTAGCTCCGCTATCGACATCCAACCAGATGGCCGGTTATCCCATAAACGCTTAGGTGCAGAATGCAAAAAATTGAGATCTTCCCGATCGCCGGGATTGGTGAGATTCGCCCCGGAGACGACGTTGCAGCTGAGATGGTCAGAAACTTCGATTTTCGCGACAACGATATAGCCGTGGTTACCCAGAAGGTTGTGTCCAAGGCAGAAGGTCGGATAGTTTCAGCAGGCGAGGACGACGAGGCTGCCTATGAGAGGGCAGTACTTTCCGAAGCCAAAAGGATCCTCAGGCAAAGGGGAACCCTCCTAATTACCGAGACCCACCACGGTCTCATCTGCGCCAATTCCGGAGTAGATCGATCCAACAACCAACAAGGGGAGATCTCCCTCCTTCCGGTCGATCCCGACCGTTCAGCTCAATGGATAAGGCTAAGGGTAAAGGCGTTGACCGGAGTTGACATCGCTGTTATCGTCTCAGACACCTTTGGGCGGGCATGGCGAAACGGAGTAACCGATGTCGCAATCGGCTCGGCTGGCCTCGAGGTTATAGTGAATCTAAAGGGAACAAAGGACGCTGGCGGACGGACGCTGGTCGCTACCGAGGTCTGTGTCGCCGACGAGATCGCAGCCGCTGCAGATCTCGTCAAGAAGAAGTCGACTTCCATTCCGGTCGCGGTGGTTAGGGGGGTCGACGCGAGTTGGGTCACCGAGGGAAGGCGAGCTTCAGAGATAATCCGGAGTCCCGACCAAGACCTCTTCCGGTGACTTAGCCGAGGGTAGCTTTAAAATAGGCAAGAGTCTTGCTCAGGCCTTCTCCAAGTGGCGTCCAGGGTTGCCATCCGAGATGTACCCTAGCCAAGGTATTGTCCAGCCTGGAGTGCATGAGTTCGCCGCTTCTAGCGGGGGCGAATATCGGCTCTTTCGTGTAGTTTGAAAGTTCGCTTTGCAGCTTGTGAAGATCCAATATCGAGGTAGACGCGTTTGCCCCGACATTCATCACGAGCCCACCACCCGAATCTAAAGCCCGGACGAAGGCGTCCACCACGTCATCCACGAAGACAAAGTCCCTCGTCTGGGTTCCATCGCCAAAGATCGTCGTCGCCTGGCCTTGTCGCATCTTGGAGAAGAATATCGATACAACACCGGCTTCACCGTTGGGATCCTGCCTTGGGCCATAGACGTTTCCAAGCGCCAGAGCGCTGTATTCCAAATCGAATGCCTTTCGGTATCCATCTAGATAATCAAGAACCAGCGCCTTAGAAATTCCGTAGAATGAATCGGGCAACTCGCCCCTATCGCTCTCGGCAAAGCACTCCAGGCGGGTTGGGAGTTCTCCATAGAGGGTTCCTCCGGAAGCAGCGTAAATTACTTTCTGTACCGAATTGGTTCGAGCTGCGTCGAGCACACGAATCGACCCCAATAGATTGACTTCGGCATCATATACCGGATCCGCCATGGACTTTCTCACGTCAGCTTGGGCGGCAAGATGGAAGATGCATTTTGGCTGTCTGACCGAGATTATCTCTTGGAACTCATCCCCGACCACCGAGGCTTGGAAAAAAGAAAACTTGCCATCTCCCTGGGTTCTAGCTTCGCGCAAATTGAGAAGCGATCCGGTTGACAAGTCGTCGACGACGTCGACCGAATAGCCTTCGGCCAAGAGGCGATCGACCAAGTTAGAGCCGATAAATCCAGCGCCACCGGTCACAACAACCCGGTTGACTAGCTTCACGCCGGCACCCGTTCGCCTACTATTCGACAACCGGGCTCAAGCTCTGCGAATCGAGCGACCACCGACCCCCCGAGAACCATTGCCCCTTCCGGAAGCAAAACGTCTTGTCCAATGATCGAGTCCTCGACAACGCTTCCCGCCCCGATCTGTGCACCGGCCATTATCACCGAAGCGCTTATGATGCAATCGCCAAAGATAATAGCGTCCCTCTCCACTACACAAGACCTCAGTACGGCGGAATCAGATACTACGGAGCCTTCGGCGATAAAACACCAAGTTGTCAAGGAATCATTAAATTCCTCATCCGAATTTGCACTCGCCATTGACAGCGTCCCAGAGTGCTGGCTGTCCGTACGCTTCCCATAAAGAATGTCCATAGAAGCCTTGAGCAGGCTCTCTGGAGTTCCAGCGTCTATCCAATATGCATCGGAAGGCTTTGCATAAAGAGATTTTGCCTCGACCAACTTAGGAAAGAGCCAGCGTTCAATGGACACCTGTTCTCCCAGTGCAACCCTGGCGACAGCGCTGGGCTCTAGCACGTAAACTCCGGCGTTGATCATGTTTGTCGGGGCCTGATCTATAGGCGGCTTCTCTATGAAGGCGATTACGCGCCCATTTTTGTCACAAGGTACCACGCCAAATGCGCTCGGGTTATCGACCGGCACGAGGGAGATAGTGGCCTCGGCAGACTTTGAACGGTGATACTCGACCAGCTCTGTGATGTTGATATCCGACAATACATCGCCGTTTACAACGACGATCGTCTCGTCAAAACCCGCCTCATCGACGGCAAACCTGATAGCTCCAGCGGTATCCAGGGGAGAGGTTTCGACCGCATACTTCAGTTTCACACCCCTGGCAATACCGTCCGGGTAGGCGTTTAAAAAGACGTCGGGTCGATAACCTAAGGAAAGAACAGCCTCATCGATACCGTGGGCATAAAGGTGGTCAAGCACCCTTTCAAGCATCGTCATTCCTACGACCGAAAGCATTTGCTTTGGGGTGTCCAAGGTGAGAGGCCTTAGTCGCGAACCTTCTCCTCCAACCAATACGACAGCCTTCATCAAACCTCCTCTATCCGGTCGAAGCTGAGGACTAAATTCGACCCGCGAGTAGCGTCCCGCCAGTCTAATAGTGCCCTTTCGGGGTAGCTACTTTACCCCGCAGATGAGCTCTTAGTTGGGGCTTTGGTAGTTGTGGTCAAAGCCTTGGTCGTCGAGGTAGTCGGGGCTACCGTAGGCGCCGACCCCACTGAAGTGGTAGTCGTTGTATTGGTCGCCGCCTGGTTGATCAATGCGACTTGAGACGCCGGCTTAGTCGGCTTTGTCCCCTTGGGCAACACCGCAACGGTCAGCAGCTCGTCGTTTGAAAACTTATGAGTCGCAGGATCCAAAATCTTCGTCGGCGTAGTCGCCAGCAGGCTCGACCAGCTATAGACACCGTAGACCGCTGGCTTGCCGCCGCAGGTAGTGGCGGAGCTGTAACTCCCCTTACCTGGATAGCTAAAACCGCTCGCCGAGATAGCAAGACCTTTATATCCAGAGACGAAGGCGCCAAGTGTGGCCGCATTACCCGCCTGTGCCTTGGTCTTTGGGGCTATGGTAATCACCCCATTACCCGTTGTATAGATAGCTAGCTTGCTAGTGGCGCTCTGTGCGGGCAAGTTAGGTAGCGCCTTCCCGCAGACGTCAAACCCGATTGCCGCGTTCCATGTGGTACCGACCGCTGGCTGTATGGTCGGTATGACCTTGGGGTTCTGGCTCTCATAGCGCGAATACCAGACCACCGCTACACCAGCAATGACGACCAACGTAAGCAGGGAATAGAAACCTAAGGGGACCTCTCCCCTTATCTTCTTCGTTCTTCCCGCTGCGGCCGCTTTTGCGACCTTCTTTGAAGCACTACCCCTAGTCATGACGGCAAGACCCTAGTAGTACTTGGCCACTTGGCTATCAC
>JAKAPB010000004.1 GCA_021823045.1 Actinomycetes bacterium
CCTATCTCGCTGGCAGAAGGGTCAAAAATGGTGCCAAGATAGATCTAAAGACCGAGAACAAAATCAGCAATATTACGATCACGGAAAAGAGTTGCGAGTTGGAAGCGGTCGAATTGTTCGAGCTGTTTTGGTCGACTGCGGTGGCTAGCTGTCCTGCTAAGTGGACTTGCAGCCCGGGAGTCAAGGTAGCCGAGGATATCTTGGCTCGAAGGTTCTTCACCAGTGAGGTGACCTTGGTCTGATCGAATTGGGACGTTGTAGAGAGTATTTCACTCTGTGCCGCCTCACCATCTTTAGAGATGGCCAGTACCCGCGCCTTTATGACGCTCGGGATGCTAAGGAACGATTTGTCTAGGTTCTCGATTGCCAATTGATCCTGGGAAGTAAGTGGCGATCCGTTCCTATAAGCGACCACAACGACTAATGAGTCATTCACGTTTTGGAACTTGTTGGCGAGCGTGGCAGCCTGAATCGAAGGGGCATTTTTTGGGAGAAAGGTTGAATTGTTAGTCTTTACGACGCTTGATAAGGGAGTACCAAAGGCTACGAGTAGATAAACCGCTACCAACCAAGCGGCTATAACGAAGTACCTGAATCTGACGGAGAACCTCCCGATCCATGAAAAAACCTTAGTCAATTTATCTTTCCTTCAGTAAGAAACGGTGGGCTGTCATCCCCGCTTGTAGCTAGTCCGTACACGGCGATCAAAGCTGGTCGTGCCTCTATGGCCGACCAAATTGTATGCGAGTTGTGGATCCATGCCGTATTGGCTAATCCGCCACCTCGCTGCTATATTCGTCCTTGAATTCTGGTTGTTGCTTAACCTTCTGCTCGAGCTCGATCAATAGTTCAAGGAGTAGTTTGGATTTTTCTTCGCCCATCTCCCCAAGTGCCCTACGCATTGGCACTACCTTTTCGGCATTGAGCTCGCTGGCGATTTTTAAATACCGTTCTGCGATCGAAACGATAGTTCGTCGATGGTCCTCAGGATCCTCTTTTCGTTCGACGATACCAATATTTGCCAACTGCGTTACCGAAAGTGACGCAGTTGCTAAGTTGACCCCTAATCGGTTAGAGATATCTGAAACGGACATCTGCCCTGCGTTTACGAGATGTATCAAGATCTCGATGTGCCTCGGTGCGACACGGGCACCACTAGGTAGTTCGGGACCTCTACCAGGGGTTGGTCTTAGTCTCCTCGCTAAGTTATGCAGTAAGAGGATCAGCGAGTTAGTCCTTTCAACTTGAAGTTGAAAATCGGCTTCGCTATCGATAGGTACGCACCTCCTTGGAGCTCTAGTTTAGAACGCTAAATGTTAACCATGGTCAACTAAGATCCGATTTGGAAAATTCCTCCCCCGAAGCACAAAGTAGTACTAAATTATTGCAAAGTCGATGAGCCAAACCGTACCCGGGCTTCTTGTTTGGCCAAGCTCTGGGTCCGAGACGCCAACCGGATCAGTGTGGATAGCGGATGATCAGGGTGCACATGTCAAAGTCGATGCTGATATCGCTGAAGCCAACCTTTGCCGCAACAGCCAAAGAGGCTTCGTTCTTCTGCTCTACCCTCAGGAAGAGTTCAGAGTTCGGGAAATCGTGGTGTAGCTTTGTGGTGAGCGCACTAAGTGCCTCAGTGGCCACACCAGCGTTGCGACGCGACGGTACTGTTGAGTAGCCGATTTCGATTTCCCTCTTGCTACCGCTCTCCCAGTAGCCGATCGTGCCAATAACCCTTTGTGTCTGCTGGTCGAATATTTGGTAATGGTTGCGACATGGCCACTGAGAACCTTTGTGGTTTATCAGATAGTTTGCTATCTCTGCATCGCTATCTTGGGGGTAGTCGCTTGCCCAATCCTTCAATCGTTCTCCCTTGGCGACCGCCAGGGCCTGATCGTGTGTGAGGGGTCTCAGACTGAGTAGAAAAGAGATCTCAATCAAGGCGGATAATTTCAGGCATATCAGGGTAATACGAGGTAATTTTTGCCCAGCCGGGTCGTATTTCAAGGTGTAGCATCGGTTTCATATGAGCTTAAAAGATCTTACGTCTTCCTGTGCCGCATATCGGACTTTTACCGATCGCAAGGTCTCGGATGATGAGTTGTATCGAATACTAGATGTGGCTCGTTTTGCCCCTTCTGGTGGAAATAGACAGGGGTGGCGGGTCGTAGTCGTCAAGGATCAAGCTATTCGGGAGAAGATTCGTGACCTATATGTCGTTTCTTGGAGAGAATATATGGCTCACGTCGAGGCGGGACTAGTCCCATTTGCACCTGTAGCGGATCGAAACTGGAGCGGTCCTGCGGTAGACATAAGTGCGGCGAGGGGAATTGAACGCCCTTTCGCGTTTGCTGACAACTTGGATCGGGCTCCGGTCCTGCTTGCCGTCTTTGTCGAGCTTGGTGCGCTTGCGGTCCTGGATAACGGACTTGGACGACAGAGCATTGTCGGCGGCGCCTCCATTTACCCCTTCTGTTACAACATTTTACTGGCAGCGGTGGAGATTGGATTGGGGGGTGTTATGACGACAGCCTTGTGCCGAGAAGAGCCCGCCGTCATGTCCTTGCTTGGAGTTGATGCTAGTTTTGCCCTTGCTGCGCTGTTAGTTATAGGTGAGCCAGCAAAAAAGATATCCAAGCTTTCTCGGAAGTCGGTGGCGGACTTTTCACGGGTCGATGGTTTCAATGGAGAGCATTTCGGCGAATCCCTAACCCCCTAAGGTAGCAAGGAAGACTCCGTAAAAGACGATTAAAAAGATTCCTTCCAATCTGTTTAGGCGTCTTCCGGTGAGCAGAAAGACCCAAAGCAGACATAGCGAAGTTGCCATCACGGCAGCGGATGCGAGCTCGGTTCGGGGAGTTGAAAGCGGACGGATGGAAAGTGTCAGACCGGCGGCCAAGGTGCAAGTCAGGTACGATGCCCCCAACACGTTTCCGACTACCAATGCAGCAGCGCCCTTCCTGGCGGCCTGTATTGCAGTAGCAATTTCAGGGAGGGAAGCGCCGAAGGCGAGGATTACCCCTCCTACGAAGCCGCCAGATATGCCCATGCGGCTAGCAAGTGCAAGTGCGCCCTTTAGAAAACCCTCCGCTGCCACGAGGGTCAAAACCAGCGCTGCTAGCCCGACGATGAGTTCCCTGCTTGGAGATGGTTGCTTTATGTCGCTTGGTCGATCATCTGCAATTATTACCTCATGCTTTGCTTGCTGAGCGGCATGGATTCTATGTTCCTCGGCTCCCTTTAGGACAAGGATGGTAAAAACTACGAACATTACGATGAGCAATGGTCCGAAGAAACGTTGACCGCCTAGAGCCACAACTACAAAAAGGGCTAATGCTCCGGTGACGGCCGCGGCACCCTCCCTTTTTATGGTAGCGAGTGGAATGAGTGGAGTGGCAGCCAGGGCTGATATTGCAGAGACAATGGTCACGTTGATGGTAGTCGATCCGACGACTTGAGAAAGGGCAATATCGGGGTGCCCGGAGAAGGAGGCCAATACTGAAGTCGCTATTTCAGGTAGTGAGGAAGCGAAACCCACAATGACGACACCCGCAAGTAGATCCGAAAGACCGATCTTGCGAGAGATGCTTCTTGAAGATGTGACGAATTTCTCCGACGCGATCGCTAAGACTGCGATCGATATCGCCATTATTCCAAGGTCA
The DNA here is from genome assembly GCA_021823045.1 of Actinomycetes bacterium. The sequence continues at coordinate 3,660 of JAKAPB010000004.1, forward strand.
TAAGTCAACTGCTAGACTCCCTGGCGATCTGGCCGTGCCAGCGTTTTGGAGTTAGCACAATGACAACCCTTTCGGTCGCCTCCCTTGGTGCTCTGTTATAGCGGACGGTGAAAAGCCCTTCTGTAATACTTCGTGTTTGGGCGCTTGAATCTATAACCGCCAAAGCGGAGATCGATGTGTACGACGAGCTGTTTGCAAACAGAAGTGAAGCCACTCCATGGGCTCGAATGTTGCTAACCTTGCGGGAAGCTGGACGTGAGAGCACGTAAAATTCCTCAAAGTTCTCGGTGGGCACAAAGTTCACTAGCACGCTATGCACGCCAAATTCGCTTGATATCACTGATAACGTTGCGTGGCGGGAACTGGTAATAAGATCTTTGGCATCGTCAGAGAAGTCGGCTGGTATCACTTATGCGATACTAGCCATGGCTTCGTCGCCGATCTACAGCAGATCATAATGGTGAGTTTGCGTGTTTAGAGGGCCGGAGGAACTCACGTTTGGACATTAGTAGATCGAGCTGTCGAGATAGTATCGGTCGGGTCATTTGAGGATCAATGACCTCATCCACAAAACCCCTCTCTGCCGCAATCCAGGGCGTGAGGTAGGTGGCCTCATATTCACGTTGTAGACTGAGCTGCTCTTCGGCCGAAACCCGACGATATAGAATCTGTACTGCGCCAAGCGATCCCATTACCGCTATCTCCGCACTAGGCCATGCAAGCGTGAGGTCATTCCCCATGCCTTTTGAGTCCATTACGATGTATGCTCCGCCATACGCCTTTCTGGTTATAAGGCAAATTCTTGGGGTCGTGCACGAGGCATACGCGAAGGCGAGTTCGGCGCCGTGTCTTATCATCCCCCTCCATTCGACATCTTTACCGGGTAGAAATCCGGGCGTGTCCACGATGGTCAGCAGTGGGATGTTGAAGGCATCGCAGAACCGTACAAATCTTGCACCTTTCTGAGCCGAAGGTATATCCAGGGTACCGGCCATAATCATCGGTTGATTCGCTAAAACTCCGATCACCCTTCCATCGATGCGCCCCAGCCCTGTAACTAAGTGAGGTGCCCAGAACTTCCGAAGCTCATAGAACTCGGTCTGGTCAAGAATTTCTTTTATGATCGATCTGACATCGTACGATCCGGTGGGTGACGCGGGTATCACCTCAAGTAGGCGTAAAGATGCTCGTTCTGGTTTGTCAGCTAGCAACGATCTGTGAGGCAGGTCGTCAGTAGAGTCGGGAAGGTAGTCGAGCATCGATTCGATTGCGAGAATTGCGTCTTGAGTCGAGTCGACCTGTTCGTAAATTACCCCATTTCTCACTGTGTGTATAGAGGCGCCGCCGAGTTCCCTTGAGGAGACAGGAACGGCTGTAAAACTTTCAACCATGGTCGGTCCAGATAAGTATGCAACCGAGTCCGAGGTCGCTACCACGTAGTCTGCGAGACCTAAAAGGAGAGCGGGTCCCGAAACCGCAGGACCGACAAGTGCGGCAAGAATCGGCACAATCCCCGAGCAGTCAGATACCGCTTTGGCAGCTTGCCCCCAGCCAGCTAAGGCCGCTATACCATCATCTATGGCGGCCCCCGAGGTTGAAAGGACCATAACTAGCGGCTTCTTTATAGAAAGCGCCCATCTAGCGGCTAGTGCGATCCTTTTCCCGTCGTCTTCGGTGAGGGCGCCCCTCTTTGAAGTCGGTTTTGATTCGACCCATACCACTTCACGACCGTCGATCTTTCGGATCGAAAGATCGGTCGAGCCAGGCACCCCATTCGAGATGGCCACGAGTCTTCTGGCTTCTTGGTCGGTCGATTGCCTCTGCCTTCTTAGCATCTGCTAACCGCCTATCAGTGGTGAGAAACGGCTCGTAGATGAGTTTCTTCGATCTGCCAAAGCTACCGCCGCCCGTCTGCCCGAAAATAGGGCCCCATTGATCGATGGAGTATCGGTGTAATCCCCACAAATGAAAATTCCATCCGCCATTTCTGGATTACCGCTCGGGATCACGGCCTTCCCAAATCTCTTTGGCAGGGCATCAGGTATTACGCCAGCCGCTAATTCTCGCCAATCGGCTACTTCTGGTCCAAAAAGGGAGGCGAGTTCGCGGTAGGTCTCATCTACTGGGAGTTGTAATCCGTTGTTTCCCGTGGTCAAGGTTGAAACCGATATGAGATGAACGTCACTTCCCTTGGAAGACTTTGGGAGATAGTTCTGCGCAACGTCACTTATCGTCGTGATAGTCAGAATCGGACCTAATTTGCGACTTGGGGTGAATACTGCTGGATGCTCCAAAGGTCTGCGCTCGGCGAGGAAATAAAAATAGCCGACGGATTTCGAAAGTTGACCAGTGAGACCCAACCGTAATAGGTCATTTGCGGCGGAAAGATCCGTAGCTAGGACGATCTCCGAAGCCCGAACTATGCTTCCGTCGTCTAGCTTGACGATCTTCTTAGAGATAGACGAGACGCGCTGTCCCAACCTCACTTCTCCTTTTATATGCCTGGCTAGCTGGTCGGGGATCATTTGCATTCCAGAAAGAGGGATAGAAGTAGGTCCCATAAATAGGCGTTCAAGGAGGAATTTGGTCATTGAAGCTGGAGTCATAAGATCGTCTTCGATAAAAACTCCGCTCAAGAAGGGTTCGAGGACCGTTTTAAATAGAGACGAACGGGCGCCTATATCCAAAAGGAACTCTTTGGTCGGCTTATTCCAGGCAAGACGCCTTCTGGCCCTAGTCGAGAGGGCCGGGATTAGCTTCAAAAGACAAACGACGTCTGAGGCGCCTACAAGTTTTGTGTCGAGTAGTTCCGCAATAGCGCCTGGGTACTGCCGGGGGTCGGAAAGTAGTGATCTTGTTTGATTGTCGTGCTCGCCTTGTACATAGAGTCCCCTGTAGAAACGGGTCAGCTCTAGCGATACTAAGTCGAGAATTCGCCTACCTTCTGGGTACGACTCTTGATAGGTTTGGAACCCAATGTCGATTGTGAAGTCGTCGATTTTTTCGCTTCCGACTCGGCCTCCGAGGCGGTTGGTCGACTCAATTAGGACATACTCCATCTTTAGCTTGTCCAGTTGGTTCGCACATGCCAGTCCAGCTAGTCCACCACCAACTATGACCACCGGTGCATCTCTGTCTAGTAGTGCGCCCAAACCCAACCCTTTTGATATAAAACTCCACATTCGTGATTCTTCGCCAAGGCTAACGCTGAAAGTAACTTGACCCATAAGCTTCTATGCGATTGGCCGAGCAAAAAATCTCATTGCTAAGGCTAACGCCATAAGGGGACTAGCGGTGTCTTTTTCAAGTTATCGATCTACTAGAACGACTAAACGCTGGCTTGGTATTGCTTTATTGGCGGTGACAATCGGTTTGGCGGCATATTTCCTCCGTTCCAAGGCTGTCGAATTAACAGGCATAGAACGCTACTTCGCGACCCTTGATGTTTGGTATATAGCATTCGCTATCGCTCTGGAAGTGCTTTCACTTATGGCTTACGCTGCGGTCTCCTACTACCTCATACGCGGAATGAGCCGGAGGCTTTCATACTTTAGGCTTGTTTTGGCCTCGTCAGCCTCGACAGCTTTAGGTAATTCGGTACCATTTGGTGCTGCCGCTTCCACTTACTATTTTTACCACAGGCTTCGTCGGCTGGCCTTGGACCCTTCAAGGTCTGCATTGGTTCTGGCTGGACTGAATATTCTGACCATCTTGGCCCTGATATTGCTCTCAGTGGTAGGAGCACTCGGTGACCAGGGCCAGATTGAAGGCCTCGTTTCGCCTATCGATCTGGCTTTCCTGGCAGCGGTAGTTGCCTTGCTGCTGTATGCGATGTTGAAGTCTGATCTTCTCGTATCCCGCTTCGCCTATTGGATTAACTATTTGAGATCGATGCGCAAGGGAAGAGAGGATGCTATTCGGATCGCCAATGAAGCCAAGCTCAGAACCTCCTTGATCAAAGTTGGCAGGATTGAGACCTTCTTTGGCTTTGCGGCAGCCATCTTGAACTGGTTGTTTGATCTGGCAGTTCTTTTCCTGATGTTGCACAGCACCCACTCTCGGATTTCACTTCTGGGTGTTGTGCTGGCTTATTCGGTAGGCGCCCTCGCTGCAAACCTTCCTTTGACACCAGGAGGATTAGGGGTAGTCGAGGGCTCGATGACTGTCGCATTGGTAGCATTTGGCGGCCATGAAGTTCCTTCGATTGCAGCTGTGGTTCTCTATCGGCTCTTCAGCTACTGGCTACTGTTACCAATTGGCGCCATTTCGCACGGAGTTATCAAGTATTTAGAGGCCAGGCAGGCTGAAAAGGAAGATGAATGGGTGAGTCATGATGGGATCTGATTCTTGTTCTGTTAAGCGCTCATTATCTAGAGCTTGTGCTGGCTTCGCCATATTCTGGCTGGCGATCTTCGGAGCCTTGTTATCTGGATGTGGGGGTTCTAACTCCGTTGCGGGCACTTCGGCGTCTAACTGTCTAGCCTCTTTGTCTGGTGCGATTGCGACCCAGCCACGCGATTCTGCGTTTTTGGGAATGCGAGAAATATCAAAAGCCGCCGCCAAGAGAATTTCTCGTCTGGAGCGCTACGATGCTTCTGCCCCCTTGTGCGTTATCGGTTTCAGGCTAGAGAATGGCTCAAAAAAGGTTGAACTATTGGAGATATATTCGCTGGCCAAATCCAAAAGGTTGGGGACTTTTTATATGGATCGGTCCAGCTTTGATCTTGCGCACCCCTTCTAGGGTCGGAGCTGTTGGCTTTGCTCATTGGATTGACCCGGTATCGGATTGGTATTTACTGAATCCGATGACAACATGTCTAACCCGGAGAGCCGGGTTTCGTAAAAAGAGGCGTGGTTAGCTGGCTATTTCCAATGTGTGACGCTTCGGCGGGCGGCTGATCTTGGCCATGTTCAATTTTGATTGCGCTGCCCCTTAGCATCCCTCGGCATTGTGTACTGTGGCGGTTGAGATTATGGTTTGTCTTAGCGTCTGTATTGTCGGTACATCGCTAACCGTGTCTCGGCGTGAGGGCACTGTTCTTCAGCATCAACCCCCCCCCCTTGGGTGTGGCTTCGAAACCATGGATTGCGCTGTTCGAGTCCAAGGTTTCATCGACGACAAGCATCGAGGCAATGACCGCTAGGATCAAGAATTCCCCATACTTGACCAATTCTGGCGCTCACGGATACTCATAGCTTCATTGTGGCGGGAAGGAGAGAGACGCTAGCACCTAAGTCCCTTGCTTAGGGGATGGAACACCTTTGTGCGCCGAGAGTACAAAGTGTAAAATATCCATGGATTTACCGAAGACCAGCAGCCAGTCTCCAAATGGCTGCTGGTGAAGCGGGCTGAAATTCCAGTACATAAGAAGCCGAGTCGGTCAACCTACTGGTCGTTTTGCCGTTCTATTCCTTGCTCGGTCGCTCTGCACCAAGGAGGTCTTACGTATCCTAACTGACAAGGGAGTGACCTCCAAGCATTCATCTTCAGCTATGAATTCCAGCGCAGCTTCCAAGGTGAGCTTCTTGGGCGGTGAGAGCCTAACGAGCTCTTCGGAAGTGGACGACCTTATGTTGTTAAGCTTCTTTTCCTTGGTCGGATTGACATCCATGTCTTCCGTCCTCGAGTTCTCGCCGATGACCATTCCCTCGTAAACATCTTCACCTGGAGCGATAAATAACTGACCCCTATCCTGCAGGTTGATAAGCGCATAGCCGGTAGAAACGCCAATGCGGTCGGCAACTAGAGAACCCGATGCCCTTGCCTTAATATCCCCAGCATGCTCTGAATACCCATCAAAGGCGTGATGGATAATAGCCGTACCCTTTGTTTGGGACAAGACATCGCTTCTTAGTCCGAGTAAACCCCTCGAGGGGATTCGAAATATTGCCCTGGTCCAGCCAAAACCGTTGGCATTAATGGAGACTAAGGCTGCCTTTCTCGGCGAGACGCACTGCGTCAAGGACCCGAAATGCTCTTCAGGAATGTCTACTTCTAGTCGTTCGTATGGCTCACACAACTTGTCGTTAATGATTCTCGTGATCGCTTGTGGCTTACCGATTGTGAGCTCGAATCCTTCGCGCCTCATCGTCTCTATCAGCACGGCGAGGGCGAGTTCGCCTCTGCCCTGCACTTCCCAGGTATCTGTTCTATCGGTACTGAGAACCTTAAGAGAGACATTGCCGATTAATTCCTGGGTGAGTCGTGATCCGATCAATCTAGCAGTGACTTTGGTGCCCTCTCGACCGGCCATAGGGGAGGAATTTACGGAAAATGTCATCGAAATCGCAGGTTCGTCGACGGTAATGGGAGGAAGTCTTATCGGATTGTCGGGATCAGAAATGCTATCGCCGATAGATACGTCTTCCAGACCGGCAAAGATTGCTATTTCGCCAGGCCCAACCTCGTCGACTGACTTGCGATCAAGATTGTCTGGCACGAAGAGTTCGACTATGCGAACCTTCTTCATGTCGGAATCCTTAGGGAACCAAGCGACCTGCTGCCCTTTTCTCAACCTTCCACTACTTATGCGGGATATAGCAAGTCTTCCCAAGTAGGGACTGCCGTCGATGTTAGCGACCATCGCTGAAAGTGGCATGGAATCTTGGTAACTTGGAGCTGGTACGTCGGCCCTAATGGCGTCGAAAAGTGGAGTGAGATCCGTGCCATGTTGATCAGGATCCAAACTTGCCCAGCCATTTCGTCCGGACGCATATAGGGTGGGAAATTCGATTTGGTGCTCATCGGCCTCGAGGTCAAAGAAGAGTTCCAGTACTTCGTCCAAAACCTCCTTTACCCTAGCATCGGGACGATCAACCTTGTTGAGGACGGTAATTATTGGGAGCTTTAAATCGAGAGCCTTTCTCAATACAAAACGAGTCTGCGGAAGTGGTCCTTCTGCGGCATCGACGAGCAGCACAGCTCCATCAACCATGAGAAGTCCACGCTCCACCTCTCCGCCAAAGTCGGCATGTCCAGGCGTATCGACGATATTAACCCTCAAACCGTGCCAGTTGATGGCGATGTTTTTGGCGAGGATCGTGATACCCTTCTCGCGCTCTAAATCCCCTGAATCCAACACCCGATCCTGGACCTCTTGGTTATCCCTAAAAACGCCGGACTGTTTGAGCATTGAGTCCACTAGTGTTGTTTTACCATGGTCTACGTGGGCAATTATGGCGATGTTTCGCAGATCTTCCCTGACGGGCACTTTTCTCCTAATTGATATGGGCACTTCGCGCAAATTGACTAGGAGTACCTAGCTTGGAGTTGCGCTTCGTCGCCTAGTTTTCCGGCGTAACCTTCTTAGAGGTACGCTCAAATTCGCGTTCGACGTCATCCCATGTTATTAGGTCTGGGTCAACCCCAAGCTCTTCGTCTCTATTGGCCCTAAGCAAGATGCCGACTGCGGCTCCCCAAAATACGAGCAGGGAGAAGATTTTTCCAACCGCTCCTGCTAATTGCTGATCGGCGACGGCGGAGATTCCGAGCGCAGTAGCAGTTTTTGCATACATCGGATAAAAGGAGTGCTTTGAAAAAACCAACACGATCGCTGGAACATTAGGAAGAAGACTTTGGGTAAACAGGTAGGCTATTCGGCCAGCTGTGGACAACTGGCGAGTGCCTGGCAGCAGCTTAAGTGCTGGTATCCACATGATTGCAGCGGCAAGACCTATCCAGAGATGGATAAGGTCGTGGATCAGCCAAGAACTCGCTTCCGCTGACACGATCGGTGGAAGCATTGTCGAAACCATTGTGAAGGCGAAGATTACGGTTGCAATGAAGGACCGAGTTAACTTGGAGAGGGTCCAGTCTAAAAAGCGCGGCTTAGTTAGTCTTCCAAAAACCCACCGAGGAGTCCCTACTAGCATCAGTGGGACCGCGACCAAGGCGATGTATAGATGCTGCATCAGATGAGCCAGTATCGAGTACTTATCGGCGAGGTCGGCAAGCGGCCAGGAGTTTGCGAAGTAGAGCGTCAATGCCCCCAAGGTAAAGTAGAACTTCTCGCGGGTTGTGCTGGCCGCCCAAAACAGCCGATTCTTCTCGGCTAACCAGCCGGGCTCCTCCTCTTCGTCCTCGTCAACATAAATTTCCGGTAGGTCATCAGGGTCAGTTAAATATCTATGGTCGATGGTGTCTTTGTAAGTCCCGGGATCGTTCTCCGTCGCATAAGACACCTCTTGCTCATTTCTCTTGGAAACTGAAGGGTGCGCAGCGGCATGTGACGATGGATCAATTTCCCTACCGTGATGAGCAAGCACTATGTAGTAGAGCAAAAATGCGGCGAGCGTGATCAGCAAGTCCAGGAGATGCAGATTGTACGGGAGTGAAAACTTGGTAGTTCGGTGGCTTGCAGCCACTAAGAAAAGCAACCCCAGCCCCCTTTTTTTGTTCTAGATGTACAGCTACATCGTATTTCAAAATTCGGGTCAAAGCCATAAAGGGGTCAAAATTATACTTGGAATTTGCTGGCTTTGGGAGGTTTGTCCTGAGGGGGTCGAAAGAGGGTGATTGATCTCACGGGAGTGTAAACCCTCCCATTAAGGCTGAGTCGAGTGGCATCCCCTGTTGCCACGCCGTTGAAGTAAGACAGAGCGAGGAGCAAACGTGAATGCTTCTACCTAGATTGAGGGTAGGAATGGGTTTGACCCTGTCACTGGTGAGATGCTTGGCAGGTCTAGGGCCAAGCGATCGAGCCTCGGTTAGACCTCGTGGTCGCGAGGTTGTGAAAACGGGACACGAGAATTCCCTATCTCGAAAGAGTTTGACCCGGCTCTGATAGAGCGAAGGTCTCCCTTGGACTTGAATCGATTCGGTCAATCGAACGATTAACCCAAAGGAGACCCATTAACTACGTTGCCAGAGGAAAAGAGAATGGAACTCTTCGAAGTGTATGACGTGACAAAGTCGTACGTCCAGAGGGCTAATTTGTGCGGCGTCGATCCGAAGATTAGAAAGGCTATGTCACCCAAGAGATCATCGCAATCTGGGCCTCGAGGGTCAGATTGTCCTGATGGTTTGGCTGGTGATTGGGGCGATTTCTATTTGTTTGAACCGCCGACCTACTTATTTGGCCGGGGATTCTGATAGCTTCCCTGGAGTTGTACGTCCGCAGTAAAAGAGCTAGCCCATTGTGGGTCAAGACCAGAAGAATCCCGACCGTCTTTGACAAGCTGGTCGAGCAAAAGCTGGCCAGTATGGACGATGTGGTGATGCATTGCGGATGCCGCTGCTGTTGGATTCCTGTTTTCAATTGCGTCGACCAGCGGCTGGTGTTCGTCTGCAATGTTCGAAAGTGTTCTTGACCTGTCGACTGTGCTCGCACCGAGTGTCATAGTTATGAACCGGAGGTCCCTCACCGAGCTAACGAGCTTATTGTTCTGCGAGGCAGCCAGCACTAGTTCGTGTAGGGCTCTGTCGTGAGCCATAAAGAGGTTCTCGTCGTGGCCGGTTGCGGCGCTTCGCATTTCGGAGAGCTCCCGCCTCACCTTTATGCTCAATGCCTCGTCTGATAAGTGGGCTGCTCGAAAAGCGGCTGGAACTTCGAGGAGAAGTCGAAGCTGGAAGACCTCTTGGAGTTCGCGCACCGAGGTACGTAACACTCGAAAGCCGCGATTTCTTTCAAAGCGAACCATACCTGCGTCGGCTAATCGGAGTAGCGCTTCACGCACGGGGGTCCGTGAAATCCCGATTTCATCGGCCATTTTGTAGACGGAATATAGTGTGCCGGGCTCAAGTTTGCCATTCAAGATTGCTTCACGGATTATCGCCACAACTTGGTTGGTGAGCGTGACGCCGCCTCTTGAACTTTGCAAAACTCCTCCTAGGCGATTAATTACTGCAATCAAAATTAGCGTATAGGTAGCCAAGTAGCATGTTACTCTGCTAGAGTCTTCGAGCAGGGATCTTGAGCATCGAGATCGGAGATGGGGGACGCTGGCGATGGCGCCGATTAAATTACACGTTTTGGATTGTGGTGCGATGAGTTGCGACCTGACCTGGCTTCTTTTGAAGGCGGGAAGGACGATCCGACCAAGGGGCGAGAAGGATCGCCCTGTCGAGTGGTATTCCTGTACCAGTCACGCGGTTGTAGTAGAGACTCCCGAGGGCCGTCTCCTTTGGGACACGAGTTGTCCTAGGGATTGGGAGACCAGATGGGCTCCGACCGGACTTCAAGAATTTTTTCCTTACGACCAGGTTTCGGAGAATGAGTATTTCGACTCGAGGCTAGGCCAAATCGGATTGGACCTGGGCGACATTGACTTCGTCGTCGCCTCGCATCTTCATTTTGATCATGCGGGCAATATGCAGATGTTCAAAGGATCAAACGCCAGATTGATCTGCAACGACAAGGAGAAGGAATTCGCTTTTGGCTACGATGGCCCTTTCAATGGAGCCCACCTGAAGGCAGATTATGAGGGTTTGGAGTTTGAAACGGTATCCGGAGATACCGAGATTCTTCCCGGTGTAACACTTATTGAGGCTCCGGGCCATACCGCTGGCACAATGTCGATGCGGGTCGATCTAGCCCAAAGTGGTTCCATGATCTTTACTTCTGACGCGATATACCTTGGCGACTCCTATGGCCCGCCAGCTTCGCCGGCCGCGATTGTAAGTGATCTTGGAGCATGGTACGGGTCTGTCGAGAAGCTTCGCCAGATAGCCGAGTCCGCAAACGCAGATATGATTTTTGGCCACGATGCCGCTCAGCTTAGGTCCATGAGGCTCGCTCCAGCTGGATTCTACGAGTAACACTTTCCTAAGGATAAGGGGGTTTTGATGGCTAATAACCCAGAGACGGTGTTCACTTACGGTGCGCCGCTGCTGAAATTTGGACCAGGTTCTTCGGATGAAATCGGCTTCGATTTAGCACAGCATGGAGTCAAGCGGGTGCTCGTTGTAACCGATGTTGGAATTACCGCAACCGGTTCGCCGCAACGTGTTGCGGATCAAATGGGGCGGTACGGGATTGAGTCGCAGGTCTTTGACGGCGTACATGTTGAACCGACTGACCTAAGCCTCCAGGAGGCAGTCGATTATGCACGCAGAACTGGACCGTGGGATGCGTTGGTCGCTATAGGGGGTGGGTCGAGCATTGACACGGCCAAGGCCATCAACTTAATGATTACCAACCCGGGTGAATTGATGGACTATATCAACGCTCCAGTTGGAGGAGGAAAGGCGCCTAGTCAGCCGCTAAAGCCGCTTATTGCCGTGCCGACAACCACGGGAACGGGATCTGAAAGTACTACAATTTGCGTCCTGGATGTCCTTGCCCTCAAGGTCAAGACTGGGATTAGTCACGCCAGACTACGTCCAATGATGGCTATCGTTGATCCACTACTAACCATTAGTCAACCGCCGGAGGTTACGGCAGCCACCGGCATGGATATTCTATGCCACGCTTTGGAGAGCTATACGGCAAAGCCTTACTACACCTATGAACATAAGTCCGCAGAGCAGCGAGTTCCTTACTGCGGATCTAACCCCGTTGCAGATATGTGGTCGATGAGAGCCCTCGAGCTTTTGGCGAGGTCGTTTCGTCGGGCAGTATCGCATGGAGAAGATGTCGAAGCGAGGATGGACATGTCAATGGCTGCAACCTTTGCCGGGATGGGATTTGGGAATGCTGGCGTGCACATACCTCACGCAAATGCTTACCCGATTGCAGGCAGGGTTAGAGATTTCTATCCGAAAGGATATCCGAAGCATGAGCCGATGGTTCCACATGGAATGTCAGTTTCCCTGACCGCTCCCGAGGCCTTTCGATTTACCTTCTCTGCCCAGCCCGAGAGGCATCTGCAGATCGCTGGCGTGCTTGCCCCCGGGGCATCTCGTCCGAGTGATCCCTCGGAAGCCCTGCCCGCTGCTCTCATCCAGCTAATGAAGGATATCGGGATTCCTAATGGGATTGGCGGGGTCGGATACGATAAGTCTGATATCTCGGACCTTGTTGACGGAACCATGAAACAGCAGCGTCTGTTGGCCACGGCTCCGCTGGTGGTCAACGAATCGGACATCGCTCAAATTTTTGAGCGATCAATCGAGCTTTGGTAGGTAGAGATGCCAATCTACGAATTGGAGTGTCGCCTCGGTCACCGAATCGAGGTTATCCAGGCGATTTCGATGGCGATTCCTCACTGCCCTAGTTGCGACTCGGAAATGTATAAGCTTCCTTCGACCTTCTCAATTGGCAGGCGAGCGGTGCTTCCGTCAAGTCCTGATGCAATGCCTCAGACCTGGAAGGGCACCTACGATGGCAACCGGGAGTATGTGAATTCGCTGAGAAAGATCGTAGACGAGCGCGTGAAGATTGAAGAGCGATACCCAGAGTTGGCCGGTGATCGAAGGCCAATCCTAGCTCATGAAGGAAGGTACGAGTCAGTACCCTTGCGAGTCGGTGACCAGGTAGTTGCACCGGCAACGCACAGCCATACTGCCGACCATGCACACGACCATGGGCACAAGCACGACCATGGGCACAAGCACGACCATGGGCAAGGGCACAGTGGCCCAGAGGAAGTGCCTCCGCTCAAGGGCGGGCTTGGCCAGAAAGCGCAAGATTGAAGTTCGAGCGCTTTCAGGGTCGGATTCTGCGGCCTAGCGCGTCTCAACCTTCAGTAGCGAGTTCCGATCACGATAAGGTGCGAGACCTGTTGTCGACGTTGCATTCCGCTGGAGTATCGGAAGTCGAGGTTGGAGCCTCTAGGACAGCCCAATACAGTAGCGACGCGTCCAACTATCGGGTTGTCCCGATGGCGGTGGTATTTCCTCGATCGACTGAAGAGGTAATTGCTGTGCAGCAGGTTTCGGCGATTACTGATACAGCATTGACGGTTCGCGGTGGTGGGACATCTGTGGCGGGAAATGCAGTTGGCCCAGGGATCGTGCTGGATCTGAGCAGGCATTTAAACAGAATTGTTGATGTCAACCCCTCGGAGATGACCGTCGTGGTCGAGCCCGGAGTGGTGTTAGATCAACTGCAAAGGGCAGTCGCTTCATCGGGTTTACGTTTTGGGCCAGACCCATCCACTCATTCGCGCTGCACAGTGGGAGGGATGATCGGAAATAATGCTTGCGGTTCGCACTCCGTTGCATTCGGACGTACGGCCGAGAATGTCATTTCGCTAGATGTAGTTGATGGTAAAGGTCGCCGCTTTTTGGCTGAGAAGGGTCTCGGACAGGTTGATGGTCTTGCGGAGCTGGTAAAACGGCATAGCCATACAATCGTCGCTGAATTGGGACGTTTTGGGCGACAGGTGTCGGGCTACTCTCTTGAGCACTTGCTCAAGGTAAATGGAGAGGATCTTGCCAAGGCGCTGGTTGGAACTGAAGGAACCTGTGTGGTAGTTCTTGGCGCAAAGCTTGCCCTGGTACCTGTTCCAGTAGCCACGGCGCTGACGGTGCTTGGATATCCGGACATGGCAAGTGCAGCGGATGCGGTAACTGCCATTTTAGAGTTGCATCCTCAGGCGATAGAGGGGATCGACTCACGTCTGGTGGATGTCGTCAGACGGCACAGTCTCGCTTCAAAGATCGAAGATCTGCCGGATGGCGAAGGTTGGTTATTTGTCGAGACTGCTGGCGATAGCGTTAGCGAAGCCCTCGCTGCGGGCGAGGATATTGCCGCGATTTCTGGGGCGCTCGATACGACTGTGGTGCCGGCGGGTCCTCGATCTAAAGCGCTTTGGCGGATTAGAGAGGATGGAGCGGGCCTCGCTGGGCGTACGGTTCAAGGACGCCAGGCCTGGCCTGGCTGGGAGGACGCAGCGGTGCCCCCAGCACGACTCGGTAGTTATCTGAGGGAGTTCCAGGATCTTCTTCGAGAACATCACGTTGATGGTCTGATATATGGGCATTTTGGCGACGGGTGCGTCCATGTTCGACTTGACTTCCCGTTGGATTATCGTGATTACACAATTAGGCCGTTTTTGGTTGACGCTGCAAAGCTTGTAGCTAGTTTTGGAGGGTCGCTTTCGGGTGAACACGGCGACGGTAGGGCTCGGAGTGAACTGCTGCCGATCATGTACAGCAATGATGCTATTTCCGCCTTCGAGGAGTTCAAAGCAATATTCGATCCTAAGGGTTATTTGAACCCAGGTATTGTAGTGAATTCCAAACCCGTCGATTCGAACCTCAGGATGTCGTCGATAAAAATACTCCCTCGTAACCCTGGCTTTATTTTAGCCGAAGACGATGGCGATTTTGGCTCGGCGGTACATAGGTGCGTCGGAGTGGGCAAGTGTCGAGCCGACAATTTGGCTTCGGGAGGATCTATGTGCCCTTCTTTCCTCGCCACAACCGATGAAAAAGAGTCAACGCGGGCTAGGGCACGGGTGTTGCAGGAGATGATGAATGGCTCGCTTGTAAAGGGTGGATGGCGATCCCTGGAGGTGCGCGAAGTATTGGATCTCTGTCTTTCCTGCAAGGCGTGTGCATCCGAGTGTCCCGCGGGGGTGGACATGGCGACGTATAAGGCCGAGGTACTTTACCAGGCATATCGACGAAGGATCAGGCCGGTAAGCCACTATTCGTTAGGATGGCTTCCCCGGTGGGCAAAGGTAGCAGCAGTCGCGCCTTCATTAGCAAATCTCACTCTTGCTAATCGAACCATAAGCAGAGTTATCTGCTTTCTGGCTGGCGTGGACAGCAGACGGACGCTACCACGTTTTGCTCCCGAGACCTTTACTGAAAAGCATCCTTCATCCGCAGCATCCTCTCTAGTAGGCCTTTCTTCAAGTGAAATCATTCTGTTCGTCGACAGCTTCACTAATCACTTTTCACCCGAGGTGGCCGAAGCGGCCATCGGGGTCTTGTCTGCGGCTGGTTTTACGGTTAAGACTGCGCCATCGGATCTTTGCTGTGCGATTACCTGGATATCAACTGGCCAGCTTGACATTGCGCGTAAGAAACTTCGGCACTTTGTCGACGTCTTAGCGCCTGCTGCGAGTCAAGGAACGCCGATAGTAGTGCTCGAGCCTTCTTGCGCTGCGGTTTTACGGGGTGATCTGAAGGACCTTGTCGCAGGAGAAGACGCAGCAAGGGTTTCTGGAGTAGTCCAAACGTTTGCTGAAATTATCAATCGGGCTAGGAAACGAGAGGAAAGTCCGTGGATTCCGCCGGATCTGAGTGGAACGAAGGTAATAGTGCAACCTCATTGCCATCAACATTCGGTTCTTGGATTCGAGGAAGACCGTGCGTTACTACAAGCAACTGGGGCTGAATCCCAAACCTTAGTCGGATGCTGCGGTCTAGCTGGTAACTTCGGAATGGAACGGGGCCATTACGATATTTCTATGAAAGTTGCGGAACGCACCCTGCTGCCCGCCTTAGATATTGCAGATCAAAATACAGTCGTCCTTGCCGATGGTTTTTCATGCCGAACCCAAGTGGCCGATCTATCGTCAAAGCGAGCTATCCATCTAGCCCAATTGATCGCGGGCCGGCTGGGACTCCATGGAACATGAGGTGTTGATGCTAAAAGGCTCCATGCAGAGTCGAATTTCGATAGCCACCTTTAAGGCTAGGGCAGCAACAAAATGGCGTGCAGAGTTCAGCTTGTGGCGTGTCCGAGACTAGGTTAAAAGTTCCTTTGGTTCAAACGTAGTTAAAAGTTGAGGTATGCAAGTGCTCTCGAATGGCGTGTGCCTTAATTTTGCAGTTTTGGCGCAGTAAACAAGCCGAGCAGAAACTGAGCTAAGGCGGTTCAAAGAGCGGCTACGAAGAATTTAGCCCCCTCTCAGAATGGCAAGGCTCTTGGTGCCGTCTCGAACTGGTATGACCTATTACTCCATTGCTAATCATGGATGTGCAACCTACCCATTGGGTGGCATAGTTTTCTGCCGGTCACCCTGCCCCTACGACGAAGGATACGCTCGACTAGAATTGGCACCCCCGCTTTGCATAGTTCTCGGTATATCCCGGTGGCGTGGTCGCCGTCTGGTCGATATAACCTTTGAGA
>JAKAPB010000261.1 GCA_021823045.1 Actinomycetes bacterium
CCTGGGATCCTTGAGGTAAGGCAAAATCCTGTCAAAGTGGATGAAACCCACTCCGGAAGCCGGATCGTATCCGGGTGTCGCACTAAATATTCCGTGATGGGCGTTGAGGTAGTCGTTGTTGCCGATAGTAACGTCAGATATCGCACTAGACCCAATAGCCGCAAGTCGGTAAAGGGCCGGAGCTAACATGCCTATTCGGTGTCCGAGGCCAGAAATTAAAAGTGAAACCCCGGCCCCCACTACCGGCGCAGCTGCGCTGGTCCCACCTAAAACATCCCACTTATACTTTGGGGCATATACCAGAAATCCCTCAGCGAGAGCAGAGACATCCGGAACCTCCCTGCAGAGGGTCACTAAATGACAGTTTGCGACAGCCTGTTGGGAGTCGACCCCGGGTCCGAACTGGAATGGGGGCTGAAGGTGAATTGCGCTCGTGCCGCCCCCGCTAGCGCCACTGTAATTTACGTCCGACCATACTCTTTCGCCGTTAGGTGCCGAAGAATCGAGCATCAGTCCTCCGACTCCGGTCACATAGGTTTGAGATGCGGGATCGTCGACCGAAAGAGAAGTATCCTTTCCTTGTGAATAGCAGTCCTCCGACCCTGAATCGCCCGACGCGAACAGAACGGTCTGACCTTGTGCCGCCGCCTCAGCGAAGGCCAGCTTTTCGACGGCTAAATCAGTACTTGCCATCTGTGATTCACATAGCCCCCAGCTTCCAACGATGACTTGGGCCTGGTTGGCTGAGGCTATCTTTAAATAGAGCTGGTCCGCCATGGCTTGTGGAGCCGAGTAGATATCGAGTGTTGCTCTGGGAGCTAGGGAGAGTGCGGTCTCGGAATCTAATTCTGCCTCTTCCAGCGACACAGGTGAGGAGTCGTGGGAGCCGGGTCCGACATTTGAATAGTTGATTTTGGAGTTTGAGCCGACGCAGCTTCGGAATATGTTGAGGTCCTTGCTGAACTGGGTCTGTTTCGATGACGGAGTCGTCTGGGCAAACTCTGGTAGGGCGATAGTTACACCCTGACCCTGGTCTCCAGATGTGTAGAGTCGGTCCATGCCATATAGAGAGGCGATCTGCGAGGGGAGGAGGGCGCCGATCCTTTTTGCATTTGATATAGCGGCCGGGCAGGCATTCACTCCGCCTGTAGTTAGTGAAGTTTTTAGAGCGATCTTTCTGTACTGTGCAAGCTGCGCCTTTGCACTGGCAGTGCTGATCCTTCTCAGGTCATTGACCCGTCTAAAGTAGGGGACGCTCCCGTTGGGATAGATGCCGAGTATCGAAGCAACTAGCGGCTTGATCGACCTCCCTATCTCCCATGGCCCGTTCGCTTGGGGTTGATAGCCATTGGCGACATGTACTTGGTAGAAGCTGACGCCGAGGGCTTTGCTTGCCTGGGAAACGGTCCCCGACACAGGGAGTACTACTCCGTTCGCCCAGGGGATACCCGGGCGGAGACCAAACTGTGAGAAATAAGCGCTTACCGCTTTGAGGTTTGTCGGTCCAGCCCCGAAGTCCGTAGCAAACTCCTTTGTAGTAACGAATCTAAGGTATGCGTTTGACGCTGGATCGGACACTTGATACACGAACTGCGAAAGATTCGCCCAAGATTTAGGTTCGAGTGCTACGTCGAATTTTATGGCAAGATTTTGCGGGGATCTTCCTGGATGGTTGAAGGTCGAGATAGCCGGGGGGGTGGCGAGGTGACTGGGGCGAAAGGAGTCGACGAGTAAGACTATCGCTGAGGTTGCAATTACTAGCCCGACGACTAATTGAGCCCAGAACTTAGTGTTTAGTTTGTTGGCCATGCTCATTATCAGAGGATATATAGTCCAAACTGAAAAGGACGATCTGATTTGATCTCCACACTGGTCAAGCCGCGTCAGGACAGTCTGTTTGTGGCATCAGCCGGCGCAGGTTTATTACCGGCGCCGGGATACTTCGCTATATAGCTCTAACTACCCCTTGGCCGGGGGTGAGTCAGAGTATTTTTCTATTGGTGAGTTACTCGTTGTAACACCACAACGACAATCTCTATCCTGAGGTGCTCACTCCCGAGGTTCCTTGCTCCGGGTGAGCGCATTTTCTATTTGCCTACTGTGCGGGGCCATTGTAATAAGTCCAGGCAAGTCGGCTCATGGGAGGGCTGCAGTGATGACTTCGCTCTAACGATGTTCGCAGCAGCTCGTTGGCTTTTGAGCCAAGCGATTATAGAAGATCTGCGCCATTGCTGCCAAACGAGGTCCGAAGCAGATTGATTCTGAATCGAAGCGCCGTTTGCTCCTACCGATGTTCTGTCAGCGTCTATCGTCGAAACGTCACCACAAGATAGAGTCTCGAGGCTAATTTTCTGGCTAAATGAGTTCCATCTCAACAAGTGCCTCTGCGATCTGAATCGCATTCAGCGCGGCACCCTTTCTAAGGTTGTCACCCGCAACGAACATCGCAATCCCGGCATCGACGCTCAAGTCTTGGCGGATCCTTCCGACTAGGCAATCGTCGATTCCCGCCGCCTCAAGTGGTGTCGGTAGGTCTACTACCTTGACCCCGGGTGCCGCAGAGATTGCCCGCAAGGCCTCCTGGGTGGAGACCTTATTCGCCAATTCGACGTTGAGGCTGATTGAATGTCCAGTGAAAACCGGGACTCTGACACAGGTGCAGGACACTGGGAGGTCTGCGATTTCTAGGATCTTTCTGCTCTCGTCTCGGAACTTGTGCTCCTCGTTGGTTTCCTCATCGACCAGCTTGCCTGCTATCGGAATCACATTGGAGCAGATTGTGGTTAGGTAGGTCTCGGCCTTTGGGAACTCGATCGCCGCGCCGTCGAAACTGAGCGCCGAGGCGTTCGATCCTAGGGATTGGAGTTGGGCCTTTAGTTCCGAAACTCCCGCCAATCCCGAGCCAGAAACGGCCTGATAAGTCGACGCCACTATCCTCTTGAGGCCGGCCAAGTTGTCAAGGGCCTTAAGGGCTGACATGGTAACCATCGTGGTGCAGTTGGGGTTAGCGACTATACCCTTTTTGATCTCCAAGAGTGCGTGGCGATTTACCTCTGGGACGACTAACGGGACCTCTGGATCCATCCGCCATGCGGAAGAGTTGTCTATCACTATGGCACCTTTGGCAGCGACTCTGGGAGCCAGAGCGAGGCTCGCGGTCGCTCCAGCCGAAAATATCGCCACATCTATTCCGCTAAAATCTGCCCCTTCGGCATCTTCTACCAGGTACTCTTCGCCCTTGAAGGTAATCTTCTTTCCCGCAGAGCGAGATGAGGCAAATAGTCTCAGGTTGTCAATTTGCAATTCGCGCTCTTCGAGAAGTCGTAACATTACCGAACCAACCTGTCCGGTTGCTCCAAATACTCCAACGTTCATTAGGGCTCCTAACTCTTTTTTCAGGTCGTCCCGACCAGAAATAAGGCAAAAAGGGTATCTGAACCCCAAACTCGATGAAGCCTATTGGGTTCGAGTCACGGGGACAAAATCAATGGTCACCAGTCTATTTGCTATAACCGTATTGGCGATTGGGTTTAAATGTGGTTGCTATCTCGTTCCTCCAGAATGCCTCGGCATCCTCGAAGTACGAGATAGCTTGGTCCAATGAGCACCAAGCGAAGATCGGGCGATCGACTAAGCAGAAGGTGGTTAGAGTTCGAACGCCTCATGCAGGGCGATTACGGCTCGCTCCACGACGTCTTGTCTCATGACGCAGGAGATCCGTATTGCCGAGGTAGATATCATCTCGATATTGATTCCTTCGTTGGCTAGAGTAGCGAACATCTTGGCGGTTACACCGGGGTGGGACTTCATGCCAGCACCAACGAGAGAAACCCTTCCGATCTGGTCGTCAGAGATGACCTGCTTCGCCTCAATCTCCTGGGCGACTCGGTTGGCCGCCGCCAGAGAAACTGCGATGTCGAGCCTTGGCACAGTGAAGGAGATGTCGGTGTGACCCTCTACGGATGTGTTCTGTACGATCATGTCCACGTTGATACCTGCGTCGGCGACGGCAAGAAAAATCTTTGCTGCAACACCAGGCTTATCAGGAACCTCTCGAACGGTTATCTTTGCCTCCGATGTGTCATGGCTAATCGCTGAGACGATCGGCTGTTCCATTTGTGGATCCTCCTCAGTTACCCAAGTCCCTGGTTCCCAGGTAAAACTGGACCTTACGTGTAGTGGCA